>JAJZOM010000293.1 GCA_021811505.1 Thermoplasmata archaeon
CGTGATCATCTGTGCATATTTCCCTGAAACCAAGTGCAGCGGCTTCAAGTCCGGGAGATTCCTGCGGTGCATTTGGCATCTTGGTGTCCGCTCCCCTGACTATTCGCGCGAGTTCGTCCAGTGCTTCATCCTTTAGGCCATATTTCTTTATGATTGCATCGAAGCTGTCGTATTCGATACCATCTTCCCGGAAATGAAAGAGTTCGGCACCCGGAGTATCAAATGGGATGGCACCCTCTTTCTTCGCTGTATCCATGACATTTTCTTTGGGAACAAAAAGGAACTGGGCATCCTTGTCAACAAAATTCTTGATTAACCACGGGCAGGCTATCCGGTCAACCTTAGCTTTTTCTCTGGTAATCCACTTCATCTCAATCCGTATAGTAAGCGACAGTTAATTAAAATAATTCATATCTTGTAGCATGTTCCAATGGAGACCTTCTCTGTGCGTGTTCTTGACAATATATTCGCTGACCACAGGAAATAAATTTTTATGATTTCTTCCAAAAATAATGGTGGATCGTCCAACAGGATCATACGAAATCTGTCTCTGGGAGCATTCGTTCGTGACGCTGGTCAGTACGTAATCTGGGTTATAATGACAGTTTACCTCAATGAGGTCAGGTCGCTTTCTTTTATAGATATAGGCATCATATTCATGCTGGCAGGGCTGGTCAGCGTACCAGTGTCCATAATGGGAGGCAATCTTCTGGACAGGTTCGGAAGACGGAGCATGGCGGTAGTCATACCCTGGATAATGTGCGCCATATCTTTTTCACTCTTTTTGCTTCTCTATTCCAATTCTGAAATTATTCCAATAATTGGCCTTTTTATCATTGCGGGGCCGATACAGTCTTTACAATATGTAACTATGAGTTCCATAATATCTGACGTCACCTCCAATGCGGAAAGAATCTCAGGATTTAGTGCACTCAGAATAGCTTCCAACGTTGGGATAGGAGTCGGACTGGTGTTGGGAGGATTCCTGTCACAATTGAATTACTCGTATGTCTTCCTGATGTCAGTTGCCGGATATGCAGTCGAGGGGACTATTTACTATTTGCAGATTCCCGAGACCTCGAAAAGTATCACCAGTGGTTATGCTGTTCCAGCAGAAGGTAACAGGATCTTCATTCCATACAGGGACGGATTTTTCATTGCAATAGCTATAATGACCTCAATTACATGGTTTTTCACGGGAATGTTTGAAAGCGCACTGACTCCATTGTATATGTCTTCAGTAAATCACTACGATACCTTTAGCATAACCATGCTGTTTGCAATAAATACTGCAGTAGTGATTTTCGGGCAGAGACCTGTAAACCTGTTATTGACTAAAATCAGGGATTCGAGAAGGATCATAGTTGGTCTCGTGTTGTATGCCACTGCATACATGGTGTTTGCGGGTTCATCGGTATATTTAATCATAGGGCTGGCCGTTGTGCTGCTCACGATCGGAGAGAACATGACATCCCCCGCAACTGAATCATTAATTACAAAAATTGCCCCGGAAGATAAGAGAGGCGCATACCTTGGATTCAATTCATCAATCGCAAGTCTCATCAACCCATTCAGGCCCATATTCGGAACCGTATTGCTCGCAGCTACTGTACAAACTCCAAGTTTCTCATGGGTTGCCATCTCACTCATAAGCATTGGCTTCGCAATCATATTCCTGATGGTTTTCCGTAGCATGTCTTCTGAGAGAAAGGATTCGGGGCTTAATCAGCTGTAATTTTTTCAGTTTTCATTCTTCTGGAGAGCATTTCCAGAGAATCCACGTGAGAGTCATCGATTCAGGCACTATTCAAAAAAGATGGTCTTTCCATATACCAGTAGTGTAGGATTCTTTCAACTGGTTTCCTGAACATTCCATCACTTCCAAAACATCTGGCTTTCGGCGAAACCCCTGAACAAGCCTTAATCCAAGGCAAAACTGCATCTCTGGCAAGGTATATATATCGCAAAGCCGTAATATTTGTAGATTAATAAATGAATAACAAAAAGATTGTTCTAACCTTGGCGGTGCTTGTAGCCGCCATAATGATACTGTCGTCGATGGCCCTTTTTTTACCTCAGAGCCGCTCGACAGATCACAGTACGGGCAATGCCAGTTCCAATTCCCTTGCAGTGCAGTCACAGGGTCTCTCTGCACCACATCTCCCGTCGAGGGCCAGTAACACTCTCAATGACCTGAACTCGAAGGGAATATCAAGCAAATACGTATTTCTCCCTAACTTCGGAAAATCCCCCCTCGCTGGCAATCAGGTCAATGGAACATCGTACACGCAGGCTCCTGCCCCATTTGGCATAGGAACTTACGGTCTTGCCCAGAATAACGGGAAGCTTGTGAGATACAACATCAATTCTTCCAGTTTCGAAGGATCATTTTCAGTTAACAGCCTCAAGACCTTCTATGGCCTGGACGACTCACCTAATGGTGTAACAGTGCAACTGAATGCTGTACTGAATAACGTCACCCTGTTTGGCAGCTCACATTACAGCTTCTGGACACAGAATGTAATATTCTACTCGGCCAGAACACACCAGCTTCTCTTCATAGACAACATATGGAACTTCTCAAGCCCTTCTTTCTATATGTCACCGAATGTATTCCATTCCTATGACGGGAATCTGGTGTCCCCGTACTTCTATTATGCAATCGGGAACCTTTTCAACGTAACATATCCGTTCACAGTACACTTTTACCTGAACTCAACCATCATTCAGGGAAGAAACACTGTTTTCTTCAACTATTCCCTGAACAACGGTGGAAAAGTTACGTCAGGCAGCTATGACGAAGTGCAGTTTAACTCTACCTATGGAATGCCGTCCGGGTATTCGGCCCCACAGGCTAACTATCTCGTAACCTCAAATGTCACCACCCCCACAGGGTTCATCCCATATGATGCGGAAATAATGATCGGTGGACCCGGAGGTGGAAGCACAGCAATGATCTACCAGATTGATGCAACAATGACACTGAAATATCTTGGTTCCTCCGGATCTTATGCAAACGTGCCTTCCGCATACAATGTGGGTTCAGAAACAGGCGAAACGTCTGCAGGAGTGGCGGTCACATGGTCACAGAACGGAGTAGCCCATCTTGGTGCCGGGCCGTCATTTGTGTATGGAATGTGGAACGTTTCTCAGACAAATCAGTTCAATCATTATAAGGGACAGGTGACACCATCGAATTCATTCATGTTTGTCAGTCCAGGTTCTACCTTCAGTGACGCAAATGCATCGTGGGCTCCGCTCAGCATGTCCGGTAAATATTCATTCAGCCTACCATCGGGTAAATACAATGCCGGTTTTCTCCTGAGCGACCACTCTCCGGAATACGCAGCGCTTAAAACGAACAGTAACCAGAAATTCAGCCTGCCTGTAAACATCGGTATGGGACTCTACACCCCCCTTTACGCCTATGGCAACAGCCAGTTACAGTACATCTCACAGAGCGGAAAAGGAACGCAGAAAAATCCTTATGTACTTTACAACAACCCTGCACCATCCGGGCAGGTGAATCCTTTATTTGCCTCTATGAATGACTATGCTTTC
>JAJZOM010000122.1 GCA_021811505.1 Thermoplasmata archaeon
TAAAGAGTTCAACAGCAGAATTTCTGCACTCAATTCAGAAATTGATACAATGAGATCCAGTTCTGAATCAATCATGGGAGATATCGGCAGTAATCATGATAATCTCATCACTCTCGGCACCAAACTTGACAATATGATCGTAAAATTGAATGACGCAAAGGAGGAACTTGAGAAGGCGCAGGGAACACCTATACAGACAGAAATGAGTTCAACTGAGATGAAAAACCAAATCACTTTGCTTGAAAAGGAAATTGAAGCATTGGGACCAATCAACCTCAGGGCAATTGATGAATTTGATCAGGAGAACAGCAACCTCGAGAAAATGGGAACAGAGATAGGGAGACTGAACGATGAAAGGAAGGATCTTGAAAATCTCATGCAGAAACTGAATGAACAGAAAAAGATAGTTTTCAATAGACTTTTCAAGGACATAAACCAGAAGATGAATTCAATTTATTACATCCTTTCTGACGGCGGTGAGGCAGGTCTCGAGATTTCTGATATAAGCGATCCACTGAATTCTGAAATATACATTAAGGCACGACCCAAGGGAACCAATTTCAGCAAAATCGAAGCTTTAAGCGGGGGCGAAAAGAGCCTGACTGCACTCGCATTTATAATGGCAGTCCAGCGTATAAATCCATCTCCAATATATTACCTGGACGAGGTTGATATGTTCCTGGATGGGTCAAACGCAGAAAGAATTGGGAGGATGTTCAGGGAAAACTCCTACACATCCCAGATACTTGTGGTTACGCTTAAGAATTCTGTCCTTAAATATGCCGATTCCATAATAGGCGTAACAAGCTTTGATGATGAAAACAGCGAGGTGTTTGAGAAAGGGTTGCGGTCGGATAAGGATCAGGACGAGTTGAAAAAGAATTCTGGGTCGTCGGAAAACGGAGATGGAAAGTTGGACAAAGGGGACGGGGGTGATGAAAATAAAGACTGAAGAGATACTAAAAAGCATAGCTGTTCAGGGAACTTTGCTTGACATGGATACGGAGATATTTAGAAGAATTGTCACCGACAGAGAAGTTGACATGATCCCCGAAGGAGATGTATTTTCCAAGATAGTCGGCAACATAGTGAGGCTATGCGAGGATGGCGTAATAGACCCTTGGTACGTTGACATAAATGGAATATCAAGAATTCTTTCCTCGATGATAGACGATAATTTTAAAGATTTCAGCCAGGCTGGGTATTTAATGTGGCAGGCGTGGCACCTTCTTTTCCAGAAATCACAGAAAGTCATAGATCAGATCTCTTTACAGTCGCCCCTGACTAATGATGATAATTTAACATTCAATCCTGACAGCCTTGAACCTGTTTTTGACGACCTCGAACTCAGATCATCCGGCGAAACTGATGGGAATTTCGTACTAAGAGAGCCAGTCCTGCACCGGGAAAAGAGAAGAATATTGATGGTGGAACTCCTGGACGCAATTCGCAAGGCATATTTCTACAAGTCTGAGGTTAAGCCTGCAAGAAAAAACGCCATTGCTGTTCAGCAGGTTAATCTTGAAGATATCATTATTCAACTCAATCCCGATGAACCTGAGAGAGACATGGAAACCCTGTACAATGATCTTCTTTCTGTCGCTTCACCTAGGTTTGCCTTTTCAGAGCTTATGACATTCACGAATCTTCCCGCATCCTCTGCATTTGTCTACCTGATGTTCCTGGTACGCAGAAAGAAAATACTTGTTACTCAGGAAGTACCATACGGTGAGATATGGATAGATATACAAAATCTACAGTAACAGAGGATTTTGCAGAATCCTATGTGAGCGCATCCGATCTTTCACAGTATGAATACTGCCCGGTGCAGTGGTATATGGACAAGGCAGGGTTTCCAAGAGACAACAGAACAAACACACGTCTTGTGACAGGAACAGAGATGCACAGAAATCTTGGAAAAAGGACGAGAAACTCATCGTTTGCCCTCAAGGGTGGGATCATCCTCCTGGCATTCTCCGTAATCATGATTCTTATGCTGATCCTGATTTGATCATGTCTCTCATTTTTTATTTCCTGATTCCGCTATTTTTGGCCTTTCTCCTCATCTGGATCGCTTTCAGGAGGAGACGGTTTGATTCAATCCCCTCTGGTTCAATGGTGTATGGAGACCTGCATTCCAAGGGATCAGTGCTGAAATCAAGAACATACAGACTCACCGGAAAGCCCGATATGGTTATCAGAAAAGGAAGATTTTTGATCCCGTACGAGTACAAACACTCCGATTCAACTGTCCCAAGGGATGGTCATCTGCTGCAAATGGGCGCCTATTTCCTCATACTGGAGGATTTGAATCCCGGATTTACAGTTCCATACGGTGTGCTGAAGTACAACAATTCTGCCTTCAGGATAAAGAACAGCCCGGACTTGAGGGGAAAGGTGCTTTACAAATCTGATCTGATCAGACGAACTGTATCTGAACCTGCAAGAAATCATGACAATCCGAGGAAGTGTCTATCCTGTCCGTTTAAGGCATCCTGTGATCAAAGTTTAATAATCACTCAATATTCCGACATTTAAATGGACAGATACCAGCTGCTCACCAGAAATACCATAGAGGTAGTGACAGAGGAAGAGGCAAGAAAACTGCTTGATGGAAAATCAACGGGATATATTGGTTTTGAACCTTCAGGTCTTCCTCATATAGCCATGGGAATAATGTGGCCACTGAAGATAAGGGATGCAGTAGAGTCCGGCATCGATATGACAGTTTTACTTGCAGACTGGCATGCGTATATAAATGATAAGCTGGGATCAAATCTTGAGAGGATCAGGAATGCCGGCATAATATTTGAAGAGACAATGAAGCGTATGGGTGTTCCACAATCCGTAAAATTCCTGTGGGCCAGCGATGTGATAGACAAGGCGGAATACTGGCAGACTCTCCTTAAAATAGCCAAAAACGCCAATCTGAAACGCATTGTCCGTGCCCTCCCCATAATGGGCAGATCAGAAGATGACGCCAACAAGGATTTCAGTAAATACATATATCCGCTGATGCAGGTGACTGACATCGCTTTCCTGGATTATGATCTGGCAATGGGCGGCATGGATCAACGGCATGCTCACATGCTTTCAAGGGACCTTTCAGATAAAATGGGCACAAAAAAAGTCGTGGCAATACATGCCCCCCTCATCTCGAGTCTTAAAGGCTCAGGCAGAATGGACCCCGGAAAAGCTGAGACGCCCATACCCGAGGTCAAGATGTCTAAGAGCGATTCAAGCTCTGCAATATTCATGTTTGACGATCCAGAAACGATCAGAAAAAAAATCGCCAGTTCCTTCTGCCCGCAGGGAGTGATTCAGGGTAACCCTGTCATTGATATCGTTAAATACATAATATTTCCAAGGATGGATTCCGGCCTGACCATAGAGAGGCCTCCTGAAAAAGGAGGAGATCTTCGCATCGCAACAACCGATGAATTGCTGAAGTTATATTCCGAAAACAAAATTCATCCCATGGATCTTAAAAGCGCGGTTGCAAAGAATCTTGTTGAAATAATGAAACCTGTTGCATT
>JAJZOM010000129.1 GCA_021811505.1 Thermoplasmata archaeon
GGATATCGCGGCGAATGCCATAGCAAGCATTGAGAGCTTATTCCTACCAGAAAGGCGGAGAGCGAATCCGATGAGAAAGAAGGTGGGGAACATCGCCATAAAGTGAAAGTCAAACCAGTTGACGCCTGAAAGAGGATAGTATAGCAAATAGGTCATTGCGATGACGGCGGCATACTTCTCATCTCGGATGGCGATTCTTGCAATATAGTAGAGGGGGAAGATTCCAAGTCCGATCCATATTGACTGAAATACCGGAAGCCAAGCAGGGTTGGGGAAAAAGTAGTAGAAAGGAGCCAAAACAAGAATAAACATCTTTGAGAATGGAAAAGGTCTTGGATCTGCCGCAGTTGCGATAAGCCCACCGTGAAATACCGAATACAAGGATCCAGAGGCAAGGCCGAGATCAAATACGTCCGCATTGAAGGAATAGTACCTCAGCAGGACAACGTACGCCCATATGCTGCTATATATGATAAATGCGGGGAATATAGCGTATTTCAGCAATGATCTCTTGATCTTCCCTTTTCCTTCGTCTTCAGTTCCCGGCAAGAGATAGGAATATCATTGGAAAAATATAAAGCTTGAGAAATTATCTTCTTTTATGGATAAGGATGAAATCATTGCCTACATTAATGAGGGAATTCAGGCCAGGAGCCAGATAGATTCAGATCTTGTATACCGTACCGGAATGAAGGTGGCAGAAAGAATAAGAAAAGGAGGCAAGCTTGTGCTTTTTGGCAACGGTGGCAGCGCAGCAGATTCACAGCACATTGCAGCCGAACTGGTGGGCAGATTTGAAAAAGAGAGGAGACCTTTGCCTGCGATGGCACTGCATACAAATACATCGTCACTGACAGCAATCGCCAACGACTATTCATACGATGCAGTTTACAGCAGACAGGTGGAGGCCTTCTGCTTATCCGGGGACGCTGTCATAGGCCTGTCGACCAGTGGAAATTCTCCAAATGTCTTGAAAGGTCTGGAAGCTGCAAAAAAACTGGGTTGCCTGACGGTTGCACTGACAGGAGCAAGCGGGGGAAAATGCGCTGAATTAGCTGACTACACGATCAAGATCGCAAGCAAGAGAACTTCAATAATACAGGAATGCCACATAGCAATCGGGCACATTATATCGAAGATAATTGAAGACTACGTTTTCCAATAACCGTGCTACTGATTCTTTATCCATTAAAGCAATGAAAAAATAATTCCAGGAAGTGATAACCTGGTTTCTGACCCAAGAATGGAAAAGCAAATCCAGTAAATTCTTACTCTTCTGGCACCAGATTTTATTAGAAAATCCAAAAAGGATAATTTGAATAGTGATGATTATATTAAATATCCATGCAAGAATTTGAAGTAGTATCCAGGGTAGACAGAAAGAGTGAAAACCAAAAAGAGATTTTAATCATGGCAATAGATTTCAAGGAGCCAACTTTCATAAAGGTTCTTGCCAAGAAGGATGTTAATGATCACTCAACCGTTAAGAGCGACGGCAAGAAATGTTACTTTGAGAACGAGATTATTGGGGAAGTGCTCTCTATGAAAAAGGGTAGTGATGTAGCTGTGAACACAGGATATGACATAAAGTATACTGGAGGATATTCTCTTGACGGAAGAACCGTATACCTTGACGAGCACTTTCCTCCGATTCTGAAGATTCAAGGTAAGGAAATAGATATCAGAAAAACAATTGGTCTCCATCATGAGTTGCCGGAAAAATGGATGGCCGATGAAGACTATGAGTATCCATATGCCCACGAGGTTGCAACGGGTATTGAGAAGAAGTATGTTGAATCACTCGGCGTTACCTGGAAGGCATATTGTGACGAGGTTGACAAAAACCTGAGGCAGGTTTACAGGCGAACACTGGAAAAATCACCCCCGTCGCTTGATCTGGCACCTTATCTTTACTGCAGAGACAGAGAAGCTCTGGGTGAAATCAGAAATAGCGAGTCTTAGGCTTACATTTAAGGTTGTCTTTCAATAGCTCGTTATACCTTCCTTAAGTGCGACTAGAAAGAGGATTTATCGAGAGTGCTGATGGTTATATGACTTAATCTATGCCCGCAAATTTAAATCCTAAACTTGGCAAATAAAATTAAACCTTATATATGGATACTCCGGAGAATCAGAGTAATGCGTACCCGCTGGATTTATGCTCCGGTCGGGATTTGGACCCGAGTCGGGGGATTGAGAGTCCCTAATGCTTGACCGTGCTACACCACCGGAGCTTTCAATCGTGATTAAAGATAATCATTTATTGTTTTGCATCAGTTAATTTCTTGAGTCCTGTAAAATATTACCGTCACAAAAGTATTACAAAATACACTACATTTAGAAATAAGGGTCTTCACGCGTGGATTGGCCAAAAGACCTTGAAAAGCTCAACCACTACTGCTAGTATAACAGCAATCGCAATGACGACAATTGGATGAATTGAAGGGCCATTTATCTCTTCCTCGTCAAAGTACCTTATAAGGCCAGCCCCAGACTGGAATCCCGTATCCTTCTTATCTGCCATTCAAAAATGTAATTGAAATCGTTAATTTAAGTCTTTCTTATGATTTGTTGAAATCAGAGGTAATATAATCCAACGGATATTAAAAGTCAATGCACACTCTTGCGGCACCTGCCACAACCAGCTTTCTATTTGGAATGTTAAGGGAATTAGCCATCTCCTGCAACTTTGATGCATTCTGTTTTTCAGCTGCAACAAATACGTTTGTTCCTCCGGTCACTATATATGCTCTCCAAAAATCTCCACCCTGTTTTTTTAGTCTTTCAATAAGATCGCGCATTTCACCGTTTATAACATGAACGCCAATCGATTCAAGTAATGAATGATATTCATCTGTATCGTTCATTGCAAGTTCGAAAATACCTTTAACGTCTTTTTTGGCCGCAAGTTCCTTCAGGTTCATGCATTTCTTTTCTGTTGAGCTGATCCTCTTGCCATAAGCAGGACTCTTTACAATGTTACTGTGGATGGTATCGGATGGGTTACGCAATGTACCGAACATAAATGCTACTATGGCAAAATTACTGAAATCTTCGGGCCCAAGCAATCTCGTAGTAATAGGAACCCCGTCAACAATCTCAGTAACTGTAAGACCTCCGTGGAGGCTTCTTCCCACGCTTTCAGAAATCGAACGAAAATCATTTTCAAGCGATCTCATATCCGGGATGCAAAACATCTCCTGAGCGGCCTTTGCCAGCGCCGCAGCCCCCGCGTCTGAGCTTCCACTTATTATTCCATTGTTCTGGGAGTAGACGGAGAGATTTCGTTTTACCTCTGCAGAATCACTGCTGTACCTTGAAAGAAGATGGAACGGGGCCCTTGGATCAACGGGATCCACCCGATTACCATTAATCGTTACAGAAGGTTCTTTCGCATAGAATACTCGAGTTCTTGTATAGATGTCATGCTCTTCGGAAGTGTAAGCAATCCCGGCAGAATTATGCAGCGGATACCTCTTCGAGGAATCAGATACCCCACCCAATAGGACTATACCGATAGTGGGGAAAGCC
>JAJZOM010000139.1:0-975 GCA_021811505.1 Thermoplasmata archaeon
GATATGATTATTAATTTTGTAATAAAGTACGCTGGAAAGCTTTGAGAGTGATTGGATGACCATACTTATCATACTTCCTCTAACTGGGAGAAAGAGCAGAAATCATCTCTTTATCGTCAAAAAAAGTTTTGGATTATTTCTCATTGTTCATGTTTTCACTTTTAACGAGAACTAATAGTTAAGTAGTGAGATTGTAATTTAATATCGGTATTTTTGACAAGATGTCCTGTGTGCAATTTACGATTTGAACGTTCAGGCCTCGATGATCTGTCTGCTCATCTGATAAAACAGAGCAGTAGAAGCAGTCCGGATCATGTGATGTGGCTTAACAGGGAGATTGGAAAGGAATCAATTAGTGCCGAAGAACTTTCCCGCAGACTCGAAGATTATTTTAAAGGAAAATCTATCAGTTCCTGGATTAAGGACCATTTCCTTTCAAGATTTTACGGTGACACTCCTCACAGGTTCATGATTGCGATGCAGAACCCCTCAAGGGGAATGCTGGCAGGTTATGCCTACGAACATCACTTTTTTCTTAAGCAGTGGGTGAAATCCCTGGCCTATGTTATTGCAAAATCAGATTTGGAAGAAGTGCAGAGGAATGAGATCGATAACATGCTCGTTGAATTTTTTGGATATGGCGGGAAGCCTAGCCATCATGAACTTCTGATCAGAATGGGAGAAGATCTGGGTCTGAAGAAAGACGAAATAATTAATGGATCGCCCTTACCAAGAACACAGAAATCCATTGGTGTGTGGGAAATGATATGCAGGGACAATCACTGGCTTGAGGGTATGGCAGCCATGCATTCACTTGAACTTGTTGCGAACAGGAACCTCAGACAGATGGGTTCTCGGGTCCATTATTTCAACGAGGAAATTCTTGCCAGTGACAGATATCCCAAGAGCGTCGTCGAGTTTCTCAGGGAAGGCTATGAAGCAGATGTTGGACATTCCGAATATTCTCTGCTTCTT
>JAJZOM010000139.1:985-2003 GCA_021811505.1 Thermoplasmata archaeon
ATCTAAGGGAGGAAATACTGGCATCATATCTTGAGTCGGAGGAGGCTTTCTACAGATATCTGGATGCAAGGTACCTGAGGGGTAAGGAATTTGAAGCGAAATTATGATGGTTGCGCCCTGTGCGATGCCACTTGGGGAAATTACTGGAGAGAGATCGAGGGGGAGAACACATTCTTCTGCTGCAACATCTGTGCTGATGCATATGAAAACATGTTAAAGAGAGTGAAGAAGGAGACGGGATGGGATAAGATTGACTATCTCGAGATTTCAGGTAACTACTCCGCCGGAAGAACGTGCTATGCAACAAAGGGTGATGAGAGATTTGATTTCTTTTTCAGGCATGAGGATGGTGAGATCACCGAGTTCAGGAAGCTTACCAAAGACTAATAACCTGTTTGATTTTGAGATCCCATATTTTGCAAAGCATGTTGTTGTAACCCTCAATTATACTTAAGTTTTAAATAAGTTTCTTTCCTTATTATGATATGTACGGTCCATTGAAGTATTATACGGAAGAATTTGTGAAGAACCTTGGTGACAGGGCAAAGGAAGTTCTATCATATATGTATCCTGCGGTCACCATGAGCGAGGAATCTGGAGAGATCCTGATCGAGGCTGATCTTCCCGGGTTTGACAAAAAAGATATAAAAGTGAGACTGGAAAATAATGCGGTGATAATCAGCGCAACCAGGAAAATTGACCCCAAAGGTAATGTTATGATGAACCAGAGACCTGAGAAGGTTTACAAAAGGCTCAGGGTTCCTTTTGAAATTGATCAGTCCGTAGACGTGAACGCAAAATATGCCAACGGTGTACTGACTGTGAGGGTCCCTGCAAAGGGAATGAAGTCGGTTAAGATTGACTAAAAGCTAATAACCTGGTATTTTTTAGCTATTCATTATTCATTTTAAGGGATTCACAGAAAATTACCTTTTGATACCGTGTATTTTCTTTTTTGCCTCTATCTGATTTCTGCATAATTCAATCCATGGGACTAACCTTTGACCATCAAAACCAA
>JAJZOM010000139.1:2013-3512 GCA_021811505.1 Thermoplasmata archaeon
CCGGACAAGGTAGATTGCGCCCAGCAGTAAAAATCCAAGAAACACGGATCCGGGGACCCTATAGTCTTTCCTTGTGACCTGATTTGAGTCCTGTTCTTCCAGCCTCCTCTTAAGCAAAGGTAATACATCCAGCCCCTTTTCAATTGATACCACAGCCTTCTTTGCAAACTGGGATAACTGGTATGAATACAGTTCATTCAACATACCCTCCCTGTAAAGTATCTGACTGAGCACTCTAATGAACCTGAATTCAGGGTCAAGCTGCTTGCATATTCCTTCAAGCAGAGATGACATTCTCATATAGAGAACAAGTGACCTGGGAAGCCTGAAAGGGAATTCGAATATAACGTTGTTTGCAACAGCAAGAATTTCCCTGATCTCACGTTCTTCCGGGCTTACACCCCTCATACCAGCTATCGATAACTCTATTGTTCTTCTGATTATTCCACGGTTTGCAGCCGGTGAAAGAGCGTTCATGTCCAGCAGCGAATCGATGATGATATCGGGATCAGAGTTAAGGAGTCCCATGTAGAGGGAAAGAAGATCGAATCGGGTCTTCTTGTCCAGTGAACCGACCATTCCGAAATCGTACAGAATAAGTCTTCCATCCTCATTCACAGAGATATTCCCTGGATGTGGATCTGCATGAAATATGTCATCCCTCAGAAGCATTCTCAAAAATAGAAGATCAAGATGAAATGCCAGCGATTTCAGATCGAATCCGGCAGATCTCAGTTTCTCAAGATCAGTGATCTTGATTCCCGGCAGGTACTCCATTGTCAGGACATGCTTGCTTGACACCTCTGGAAAAACCTCGGGTATTATGACATTTTCCCTGTCCTTTATGTTTCTCCTGATTCTCTCGATGTTTGATGCTTCCTTCCTGTAATCCGCCTCGTCGAAAACCCTTGAAGAGAAATCCGCAATGACATTTTCAATACTGAGGTATAGGAATCTGTCCATCCTGTTTCTGCCCACCTTGAGCAGCCTCTTAATGATCACAAGATCCCTTTTGACTATTTCCTCTATCCTGGGGCGTGTAACCTTAACTGCAACTTTCCTTCCGGCATACTCTGCAAGATAAACCTGGCCCAGGGATGCCCCTGATATCGCGTTCTTATCGAAGTTCTTCAATTCCAGGTATCTCTCTCCAAGATCCGACCTGATGGTTTCCTCAACCTCGCCGAATGGAGCAGGAGGCACGTTGTCCTGAAGGTCCTGAAAGGATGCAAGATATTCGTTGGGCAATAGATCTGGACGCGACGAAATTATTTGGCCAAGTTTTATGTATGTAGGGCCTAGTGCGATAAATGTGTTTACAGCCTGTCTCCCATGTCTTTCCCTGAGAGGATCCCATTCTTCCGCCTGGGATCTTTTAGCGGTTTTTCTGTCCTTCAGGTAATGCCTGAAAACCGGGTACAACTTGATTAAAACTCTAAATTCGGAACGCCTGATTCCCTTCAGGTCTGTTTCTGAAGACATGTCATCAGGTGAGACTA
>JAJZOM010000226.1 GCA_021811505.1 Thermoplasmata archaeon
ATAAACAGATAGTTAAGAACCTGATGGAGAAATTCACCGAACCCGAAGATAAGGAAACTGATTTGGATGAACCGCTGGAAGATGAGGAGGATGAACCTGAATCCGCTGCATCGGAAGAAGATTCTGAATGGCCAAGTAATGAAAAAGTTCGTGAGGCTTTAGAAAAGGAGATGATCATGATGAATTATTCCCGAAAGTGGCTGGACGAGAAAATTCCTGCTCTGGAAGGAAAAACTCCCCGGGAAGCTTCAAAGGACCCTAACCTGAAGGAGAAACTGAGAGACCTGATCAGAGAATTTGAATACAATAACATTGACAAGACATTTTTTGTCATTCCCATGATGAAAGAAGAACTCGGCATTGAGGAGGATGAGCCTTAATCGAATTGGCTGCGTGACTTCCGGATAAAATGGAATAACTCCGTTCTTGTGGTGATTATGTAGAAGTATTGATTCTAGCGCATTAGAATGCGATACTGTAAAAAGTTAAATCGTCACAACGATTGTTGGTACAACGATGAAGTTGAATAAGATCATGTTGGCCATTCCCGTTCTGGCCCTATCTGTCTATTTGATGTATTCATCGCAGTTTCTTGTCGGTCTGATCCTCTTGGTCATCCCCGGGTACCTCATATACAGAGATGTAAGAGTTTCCGTTGCCAACAGGAATATCTCGAGTATCACATACAATAGCATAGTTGAGAGTGGGTTGGCGAGAATAGACAGTGGGTCCACAAGAATAGACCGGAGCAGATTCACCGAATCAATGGTAAAAATACGGGATATTCTTGAGAAACAGCAATTTGTTCCGGAAATAGGATATGATTCCGTTCATCTTCAGTATAGCAATGAATCCAGTGCATCTGCTGATCTGAACAGGATCAGGGAACAGGGCCTGAACGCTGAGATCATGCAGGATAAATCAGGCTGGAGAGTTAGAATTATTTTCTGATTATTTCATTGACTTTATTCGCTGAATGCGGGTTAATTCGGAAAATGTCAAGGAAAATCAATACGTTTCGTCCTGAAATTTGCATGGAGAAAAATCGAGCATTTCCTCGGGAATCCCCTTAGATTTTCCAAAGGCAAGCACCGGTTTCCAGGTCTCTCTGTTCGGAGTTATAAAAAATGTCTTACCCGGGAAAACCACAATTAATTCATTATTCCTGTAAAAATGAGCATAATATGGGATTCCTTTCACTGCCATAAGATTCTCACTGATGGACTTAATAGTATCCTTGAATCTGCCGGCTTCTACTCCAACTCGAAGCATTGTCCATACCCTCCCATCTTTTCTTCCAAGAATCTGCAGTGAGTTAAGGATAGTCTTGTCGTTCAGGCTTTCCATGATTATAGTCAAGTTTTTTGTTAACCACGATTCCCGATGATATTAACATTCCACGCACTGTGGCGGCTGATGGAATCTTTATATTTGCTGAAATCATGGATGTTTGCGAGCTTTTCTGCATAACTGCATAAGTCCAATGGACAAAGGTGCATGAAAGCGATGAACGAAGATGAGGTCTCTCCCGCAAGGAGTGTTCCGATATGTGTATGGGGTTGGCGACCTGCCGTAAAACACAGGCAAAACAGGTCATGCTTGTTCGGGATCGGCTGAAAAGTGATCGTAGAACTGGGAAACGCAATCCCTGAACCGAAAGGGGACGGGATAGAGGCTCCTGGGTTGGAGCCACGGAGTTTAAGCATCAGACAGATGATAACTTCCAAAGGTGTCTTTTAACATGGTTAACAGAAATCATAACTTGCCTTATTCATGCCCAAGATGAAAAGACAAAAAGCTGATGATGTTGGCAGTAAAGACCAAAGTCAGTATTTTACAATCCACAATGTTCACCATATATGTACATCATACTATACAATGCTAAGTTCTCAAAGGATTACGGGTTAGAAGTATATTGAAACTTGAGGAAGTTACACAGGTTGTTTGGGTTTTAATTTCATTATTCTTGGTTCGAGAAGGCTTGTGGGTCAAAAACCGTCTGAATTGAGGTAATTTTACCGTCTAAGACATGATACCAGGAACACATGAACACTTTCGCTGATGGCGTCACCAGATCATAAAACAGGCACACATCGTCCCCGTCTGCAAAGGTTTTCTTCAACTCGTATTTTCCGTGATACTGCCGCAACATTTTGATGAACTCACTGGATTTGCTGAATGTTTCACCTGCCGGGCCTTTAATCCTGACACTGTTGTTCAGGTATTTTCCAGCTGCGTCATACTCTTCTTTATCGAGTGCCTTAATGTAAGAAAGCACAACATCGGTTGCATCACTATTGGTTTTCATGCTCTCATAATCTGAGCTTAGACCTATATGTGTTTCCCTCAGGTGGTGAGGAATTACGACAGCCTTAAGAGCGTTCTATAATTTGATGTGCAGCCGGTAAATGTATCGATCCAGTTGGAGTAATCAATCCATGAAAGAACCTGATAACAAGGGGGATGAGGAAAGGACCTGTGGTCATAGCGGTTTTCGGGATAGCGGATGGACAGGTTATTGCCCTTAAATGGGCTATGAGGCAATTATCTTCCTAGTCCGAGTTACTGGAAAGGTATAGTTCCGGAGCCGTTAGACTAAAGACGAAGAACACATCAAACCGGGAGGGAAGGATGTATTTGACCGATAGGGCGCCATGTTTGAAGCCGGATGGACGAAATGCCCCAGTCCGGAATTTCAGTGGGGTGGCTGGAAACAGATCTCTTGTAATCGATTCAGCGGGATGCTGAAATATGATCAGAATACAGGAGAAACTGCGCTTGCCATCTACACAACTAAAGTTTTAATGGAGTACTGTGCAGCTGCCAAGAAAATATATTGCCTTCGCCCTTGTTCTCTGTTAACTTCCTATGAAACTGATAATGGAACCCAAGGAAATCGTCATGTTCCAAAAAACGAGGTTCGTGATCCTCGGCATCGTGCTGAAATACGGCGAGGTTTGCATATGTGATCTGGAATCTGTCCCCGGACTGACCCAGCCCACGATCACCCACCATCCACTCCGGCTTTATTTCCAGGGTCTCCTCAAGAAAAGGGAAGACTGCAAGTTCACCTACTATCGCGCCAACGAGGACAATGTTCTCCTGATCAGGAAAGTCCTTGGGCTGGCTGTCGCCCAAGAACGTTGATTCCCGTTTAACCATTCACGCCATCGGACGGATTTTCAGGAGATGTGAGACGTTCGACAGCGTGTCTGCAGCCAGCTTGAGGGAAACCAGGCTCAGCAGTCCAGCAGCTACGAAGAAGATCAACAGGTTTGCAGACAACATGGCAAGGAATCCAGTTCCTGCACCAACCCCCAGGCTGACGAGCAGCGAGGCGAAGGATCCTATGCATCCGCAGGCGCCAGCAGCCATGCTGAGGGAGGTCTTGGAAGCTGCCTTCATTACCTCTTCTCCTCCGTCCATCACTGCTTTCATGACATAGATGTTTCCCAGAACTCCCAGCGAAACCACCAATCCCAGGAGGATAGATA
>JAJZOM010000155.1 GCA_021811505.1 Thermoplasmata archaeon
GAAGGAGGACAAAGAAGGATTTCTCCATGTTTATGAAAGAGGTTCTTGACAGATATCCGAAGGCCAGGAAGCTGCACATAATCCTTGACAATCTTAACACTCATTTTGCATCCTCGTTCCAAGAGACATTCGGGGAAGAAGAGGCACCCCGCATACCGCAGAGGATTGAATTCCATTATACCTCAAAGCATGCCAGTTGGCTGAATGTTGCAGAGATAGAGATCAATGTTATGGACATGGAATGCACGGACAGAAGGTTCGAAGATTTCGAAAGCCTGGAACAGGAAGTCTGTGCATGGACTCGAAGACGTAATCGTTATAGGAGGAGGATAAACTTGGGATTCGATAGGAAAACCGCAGATAAGAAATTGTCAAAATATTATGTATAATAATTACTTTGTCATGACACAAGGAGCAGGCAGTTTGATCCCAAATACTTGTGAAAGCGTATTTTTCGAAAGCTGAATTTTTCTTATTTATTTCATGGGAAGGCAATTACGACATGTTCTTCTTGAGGAAAATAACCGCCGGGAAGACCAGGTTTGCGATGTCATCATTGGTCTTCACGATGTGGCCAGCATTGGGAACTATGTGTGCCTCTATTGTTTTCCCTGCAGAACAGGCCTTTTCTATATATTGAAGCACTGGTTTCAATGGAGTCCTGGAATCATTCTGTCCTGTTATTATGCACAATGGCTTCTTGAGGTTTGCAGCATATTTTATCGGAGATCTTTCATTCATCAGGTTTTTATCTGACTTGAGCAGGATATCGATAAAACCCTTGAACGCAGTATCAGCCAGTTCATACATGACATTCCAGTCTGCCACTGGTGCACCAGCTACCCCACATTTCCAGATATCCGGGTATTTTCCCATTGCCATTAATGTGCTGTAACCGCCGTATGAATACCCCAATATCGAGACTTCGGAGATCATTGAACGGAACTGGTTTACTGCTTCCACGATATCCCTCAGGTCATTCCCCCCGGGATCCCCGATGTCCATCATTCTGAACTCCTCTCCATATCCAGAGGAGCCCCTGAAATTAGGACATATCACGTGAAAACCACTGACAGAAAGTGCTATGATGAACGGATCGGGAGAATCTACAACTTCGCTCCATGGTCCCCCATGAACGTAAATGACAGTCGGCCCAGGCACTGGTGTATTCCTTGACCTTATTATGAAAGCCGGAATCTCAAGTCCATCGAATGACCTGTATCTCACGAATTCAACTTTTCCTAGATCCATCTGTTCTGCACCCATCAACTTTTCAGTCTTACCGTTATTCAGCCTGTATATTGACAGGGGAGAAACCATGCTTGAGTGGGAGAATATGTATCCGTTTCCTTCTGGCAGTACTCGGTTTATTGTTCCTGCAGGAAGTTCCAGTAACTTGCCGTCAACGTAAACTCTGTTCCTACCATCACTTATTCCAATTATTATCGTCTTGTGATCCACTATGTCATAGCTGGAATATTCTGTCTCGCCGTCGAGTATCATCTGTGGCCTTCTCTCTTCCGGATCCATTGAGTACATTTTTGTCTTGCCTTCAAAGTTGCTGGAAAATAGAACCTTTCCATCTTTCAAGAGAGGTGGCCCATTTGTTGAACCTTCCTTTGGGGTGTAATAATCCATCTTTCCGGTTGAACGGTTGAAGAAGAAGATGTTTGATGTGCTGTCCTGATTGAAGGAACTCCCGGCGATGTATTTTTCATTCAAGCTGCTAACCATGTCAAACGGTTTTATCTCCAGCAGCTTTTCCGCCTTTCCGCCATTGGTCAAAAAAAGTGTGTTGCTTCCGCTTATCCCAGTGAATGCAACTTCTTTTCCATCGTACGCCATGCCCATAAGCCTCATTGGATTCATTTCAACAGGAACAGCGATATTTTTCTTAATGTCGTATATCATTATCTTGTGAAGTTCCTGACCATTTCCAACCTCATCTGCATAAGCGAACTTCCCACCTGTTATTTCTGTTATGTTGAAAAAAAAGTTCGCAATTTTGGTCTTTTTCCGATCTTGCAGAAGATACAATGCCTTGTTGCCGTCGTCGTTAGAACCCATCAGGATATAATCCTCATAGATATCTATCAGTCCATAATAAGGCGTGTTAACGGATTTCACCAGTTTTTCTATTAAATTTGTATAATTTATCTCCATGGGAAGAAATAAGTTGAGTCAACTTAAGACTTTTCCAAAGACCTCAATGCGAATCACAGACGCCCCAATGCCGCTCTTTTTTAATATTATTGACACATGATCCTGGAGAGTTTGCATTTAAGCCATGATTTTACATATTACCAGTGGAAAGGTATTCATGGAATCGGAATGTATAATCAACGGGCAACGTAGCGGATTGAGAACTCTAAGAAGAACGTTTGTCAATGATGGGCGTGGATAAACTGGCACATATCGATCTCATGATAGGCTTGGGATCACCTTAAGACCCCTTGTTAAGAAACTTTACAGGAATAATAGAGACATAGGCGGGAGACTCATTATTGATGAAACTGTTATGATCAAGACACTGTTTCTTCAGAGCATGTACAATCTATGAGATGAATCCATTGTGAAGGAACTCTATGACAGGTTCTCATTCCGGAAATTTCTGCATTACCATGAAATCACGCCGGACTCAGGAACCATATGGCTGTTCAGTGAGGTATTGTCCTCAACCGGGAAGGACAGGATTATCTGGAAGGAGACAAGGCGACAGTTTAAGGAGAAAGGCATAACGGAGAAATCTGGTACAATACGGGATACAACGTTCATAGAAAACGATCTCGGAAAACATGGAGGGAAGAAGCCACCTGTTCCCGTGGATCTGAAACTGGCTGAGATAAGGGAGGAGAAAGTGGAATGGGCATAGAATAAAGAGAAGGCAACAGGTAAGGGCGGCAAGAAGAGGATGACAAAAGCCGAGAATATATACGCAAAGATGAAGGTAGACTGGGGAAGAAAAAACACCGTAGAAAAATATCAGAATTGGGGGAAGATCGAAGAACACCTTATTGCAAAGAAGAATTCAGTATCGCGCTTCGTCAACAAGCCTCATACAGTACGGGGTGTGGATATACCACTAATAAGGGAGTTCGTTGTAACTACGGCATCCCTTCATGATTCGCAGGTTGATCTCAGCATATCGGGAATTCCATTCTGCAGGGAGAAAGAATTGTTCGTAATTGATCCCAAAAGAACAAGCGATATTATGGGCCTCTATGAATTTGGTCAATATAAAAGATCCGAAATACGTGGTGGATTCAAGCGGCGATATTTGATTAATGCTTTAAGAAAATAGTGTGTTTAAAGGCTTTTCAAGCAATATTTTATCCTTAACACGAATATGGAGTTAAAGAGAAAGAAATGATGACTGGAATACTGAACAAAATACTGGTGACTGAAGTTGTGAGTGTTTCATGCCCAAACTGTAAAGGTTCTTTGGGGGTGGAGTTTGATCCTACCATTGATGAATGCTGATGCCATGAA
>JAJZOM010000078.1 GCA_021811505.1 Thermoplasmata archaeon
TCGTATTCTCTCAAGTTCCATCATTAATATCCTGGTGTGACGGATTTCATCGCTTATTTCGATACCCAGGGCATCTTCCACTGCGGACGCAAATGCAATTGAATTGGACACAGAATGAAAGCCGTTAATTCTCTCGACAACTAGAAGCGCATCCTGGACACTTTTTCCCTTCACCTGGAGTGTCCTTTTCTTGAAGTTCGGATCGACATCGACATGATTTATAAGTTCCCCCGGAGTGAAAAGGTCAAACCCCACCGATTCCATGAGTCCACCGGTGGACGGGCCGTAAGCAAACACGAATTCCCCGGGAACCTTGTGATAATTAACACGTTTTACTGCAGTGCTGTCCTCGACTTCAAGTATTGAATCAGAGTGTACTATGAACTCGTCGACCTGTCCTATGAGCCTTCCGGAGGGTTTTCCGAATTTATACCATTTCAATTGTCATCACCAGGAAAATTATGCCTATCACGATGGGCATGACTGACGAAACCATGGAAATCAGCGGCATTACCCTGTCAGGTTCAGAATAGTCAGATTCCCCTCTGAAGATCATCTTTGAAACGTTGAGGTTAACCGAGATGAATGCAGTCATAAGGAAAAATAGTACAATTACAAATTGAATGTAATAATGCAGCGTCAACAGATTGTAAAGTATCAGGAATTCGCCGAAGAACGTACCGAAGGGAGGAGTTCCAGTTACCGCGAGAGAGGACAGGAGCATGGAACCGGAGGTCATGGGCATTGAGTTCCAGAGCCCGTTTATATCTTCAATCCCTTTCTTTCCGGTAGCCTTCAGGACATTGCCCGACGAGTAAAATGCACCCGCCTTGCCGAAGCTGTGTGATATAAGCAGAAGCAGAGCCCCGGTTATTCCGGCTATGCCACCGCTGGCAAAGCCTATCAGGGCCAAGTTCATGTTTTCCATTGTCGAGTATGCGAACATTCTCTTGTACCTGGTCTGGTATCCGAGGAATATTGAGGCAGCAACCACAGATATGACGCCGAACCACACGTACAGGCTTCTTAAAGGATCGATCTCGAATATACGGTAAAGAACATACAGTGCGGTTGGAAGAAGAACTCCGGAGAACATGGCACTTACGGGCGAAGGTGCCTCACTGTGGGCGTCAGGTAACCATGTGTGGACCGGAAACACGCCGACCTTTGTGCCAAATCCGATCAGGGCAATGGCGACCGCTATCTTCAGGATAGGTGTGGATTTAGTTCCGGCTGTGATTGCAAGCACGCTTGACACCTCAAGCGTTCCGAGGGAGTAGTATATCAGAATTATTGAGAAGAAGGCAAACGTCACTCCCGCAGATACGATGACGAGGTAGCGCCACGTAGCTTCCAGCGACGTTTCCGTCTTGTCCGTAATGAGGAGCAGTGCAGATGATATTGTGGTAGCCTCTATGCCCACCCACATCAGCCCGTAATTGTTAATCACAAGGCTGAAGAGCATGGATGTGGTGAAAAGGGCCATCAAAAGGTAGAAAGTTTCTTCCTTTATGCCCATTTTTGAGCCTTTGAAGTACCTCGTGGCATAAAACGATGAAAGCAGGCTGATGGCGGTAACCATCATTATGAAAACCCATGTGGTAAAATCCACAAAGAATAAGCCGACTGGAGGACGGAAGAAGTAGAGAAGAACGGCGATTGAGGTGTTGATAACCCCTCCCGCTATGTTGGCGGCTTTGAGGCCGGCAAAATAAAACAGGAATGCGACAACCGGGACAAATAGAGTCAAGATTACAAGAAACAGTCCCGGACTCATCCGATCAGCTCCTCAACTCTTTCATGCGTGGATTTCTCTATTACTACAATGGAGGAAATCACAACAAGCGCGAGAACATCCATGAACACGCTCGCCTCTATGATTATTGGTATGGGAAGCAGGAACAGCGCGAAGAGAACCAGCGCATTCTCCTCCTCTACATATCCAATTATCTGGGCAAATGTTGTGCGTCTTGACGCTATAAGAAACAGTCCCTGGAAGAAAAGTGTCAGCGGGAACACCAGGATTCCATTATTTCCGATCAGTGATTTTATGGAGATGGAACTGAATACAATGGAATAGATCAGGAATACCGCTATTACGATGAATATAAGATCAACCAGAAGCAGATAGGCCACGTCGACTTTCTTTTCATAGAAATATACTTTCTTGGATGGAACGCCTTTCTCAAGGAAATAAGTTACAAGGGCCCCCCTGAGAAACACTATGAAAATACCGAGAATAATAAAGTCAATATTATTCTCAGAAAATCCAACAATGAAGGATACAGCTGCAATGAGAAGTGACTGGATAAGTTGCCCCCTTATCATTGGCCTGATGAATTCCTGTCCCTGCATGTAAAATGCCGAGATAAGTATAAAGCTTGAAATCGGGTAAGCGAGAGTGCCTGCAATTGAACTCACACTATCACCTCGCTGAAAATCAGGAATAATATTGAGAAGGTGAAGGCCGTTGCCAGGTAGTCAAGAATCCTGAATAGCCTCAATTTAGCAAGCGTGGTTTCTATCGCGATCACTATGAATATCAGAAGCAACCACTTGAGAATCATAACCGGAACATCCAGGAAGAATAAAGGATATGTTGAGAACAGACCCCAGGGCAGGAGGAATACATTTAACAGTACCGAACCCAGAAGGTACTGCTTGATGTATGATCCCCATTTGTTTATTGCAAGCAATTTTCCGCTGTATTCGTAATTAAGCCCTTCTTCTATCATTCCCAGTTCCTGGAGTCCGGAACTTTCAAGTGGCAGTTTTCCGGTTTCATAAAGGAAAAGCATCAGGAAAGCCAGCGTAGCAAATATATGGTCCAGGGAAACATTCTGAAGCGGATTTGCTACAAGGAAGTGGTTGGTTACATAGGGATTGTTGGTTGCCGTTATGAGTGAAACAGCAAAGAATACCGTGATCAGGGTGCCTTCAGACAAGAAGTTGAAGGATATTGCCCTGGAAGTTCCCAGAGCAGAGAAATTGCTGTTTGAGTTCATGGCAGCAGCCATTTTCATGAAGGCCGCTGTGGAGAAAAGAATGGCACCGCCAAGGAAATCTGCTGAAGCCGTGAAATAGATAGGTTGCGGAATCAGTACGGGTATGATGATGCTAATGAGCGAATAGACTCCGAATGCAACATAGGGAATGTATTTGAAAAGCAGCCCCGATCCTTCCGGAAGGAGTGTCTCTTTTCTCAGAAGCTTGAACAGATCATAATAAGGCTGAAATATACTGGGTCCCTTCTTTGATTCAACTTTGCTTTTGAAACTTGCCAAAATCCCTGCAAATAACGGAGCAAAAAGTACTACGAAGAAGTACTGGAGCACTGTTTCTACTAATGTTACGTACTGAACGTCAACCACCTTTATTGAAAGCAGGCTTTCCTGATGCTTTTCCTTTATGAAACCGGAAAACTGCCACTTGAAAGTTACGGACTCCAGGAACTGGGAATGATAG
>JAJZOM010000121.1 GCA_021811505.1 Thermoplasmata archaeon
GCTATAGGCGATGATGGGGTTCCTTTGGGCAAACCCAGAAGATCAACAGTCCTGTCAACCAGATATTGGTATAGATCGCCACCTTCTAATCTTCCACTGGAATTATACTCGGACACTATCCTGCGGTACATTGGAGATTCCACCGTCCTCACGTGCATGCCGTAGGAAGTGGAATACAACAGCCATTTATTGACTTCTTCATATTCTTCTGATGTTAGATCGAGAAGTTCCGATCCCCTTCCTGTTGTTATAAGAAAGAAAACCTCCCAGACGCCTATCCCTTTTTCAATAAGGGTTTTCAAAACCGCAGGAAGATCTCTGAGGTTCTCTCTCATCACCGTGGTGTTTATCTGAAGTGGAATCGTGGCAGCCTTAAGATCGGATATGAGTTTCATCGTTCTTTCAAAGACTCCATCCACCCCCCGTATACGATCATGAACCTCCCGGTTTGAGCCATCAAGACTAAGTGACATGGATGCAACTCCGTTTTCCTTCATGAAGTGTATCATTTCATCGTTCAGCCTTTCTGTTGCGGACGGGCTGAGAGAAAACTTCAAATGTAACCGGCTAAATTCTCCTATTATTTCCTTCAGTCCACGCTTCTTCATGACGTCCCCGCCGCTCAATATAGTTATGGGTTTCATTCCGTCAAATGAGGATATCGATCTTACAAACCTGATTGATTCCTCAATGTTCATTTCATCAGGCAAAGGTTCCATTATTGCGGAAGCTCTGCAATGCCTGCACGCCAGATCGCACGATTTAGTTGTCTCCCAGAAGATAAGGAGCGGCGTTTTATTGTAATCGAGTTTGCCAGTGCCGGGGATCACTTTTTTTCAATTCCATCTCATATAATAACGACTATCCTAATATGTTAGGTTTAGCCTCATTATTTTACCATTCATTTTGAAAGAATAAGCATTTCCACTCGTTTCATGCCTAAAAACTTTATGAGACAGCAGAATATAGAAAAGAGGATTTTAACGAAATCTGAATTCGAAGATCTGACAGTTCCCCAGGCTCTTGATAGGCTTGGTTGCAATTCTGATGGGCTCAGTGGTGCTGAGGCCGACGCCAGACTTCAGAAGTACGGATACAACGAGGTCAATCCCAAGAAAGAATCTTTCCTTAAGAAGCTGGGATTGAAGTTCTGGGGTCCAATTCCGTGGATGCTGGAACTAGCTGCTGTTGCCACTTATTATTTTAGTGATTACCGTGACATGTATATCATTCTGTTCCTTTTGGTGTTCAATTCCATAATCAGCCTTGCACAGGAGTCAAGGGCACAGAATGCAGTCTCGCTCCTGAAAAGCAGGCTTAGTGTGCAGGCCAGGGTTCTGAGGGATGGAAAATGGCAGATCGTTAAGGCCTCATTTCTAGTCCCAGGAGACATAATACATTTGAGATCCGGAGACGTCGTCCCTGCCGATCTCAAACAGTTGAACGGTGAAATAGATGTTGATCAATCTTCCCTTACAGGGGAATCCCTTCCCGTAACCAAAACAAACGGCCAGATCGTATACTCTGGAACCACTGTGAAGAGAGGAGAGTCCACATGTCTTGTGGTTTCCACAGGATCTGCAACTCTATTTGGCAAGACCACTGAGCTGGTGGCAAGCGCAAAATCAGAGTCGCATATTGAAAAGCTTATACTTGGAATTGTCAGGTATCTGATTGCAATTGATGGTGGACTTGTAGCGGTACTGTTCATCTATTCTATCTATACAGGCTATCCGCTTTCGCAGGTTATTCCATTTTCGCTAGTTGTACTAATAACCTCAATACCTGTTGCTCTTCCTGCAACATTCACTATTGCCATGGCAATAGGTGCCGAGGAGATGTCCCGAAAAGGCGCTCTGGTAACCAGGCTCACCGCAATTGAAGATGCCTCATCCCTTGACATACTTTGTCTTGATAAGACAGGGACCATAACAGAAAACAGGATTTCTGCGGAAGCACCTGTCGTCTATAATCTTGATGCCAGCACAGTTGTTGAATATGCTTTGTTTGCCTCTGATGAGTCGAGCCAGGACCCCATAGACAATGCTGTGATAGAATATGCCCGGAAAACTGGGGTTACGGTTAACAAGGATCAGAGGGTGAATTTCGTGCCTTTTGATTCACATACCAAGATGACAGAAGCCACCATCTCGGATGGCACAAATAAGATCAAGGTTTCAAAAGGGTCACCCCCGGTGATGATGCTCTCTTTTGAGTATCCGGATAAAATTAAGACCGACATAGAAAAATTTTCAAAAAGCGGTTACAGGATTATTGCGGTTGGAGTGGAGGAACAGAAAAAAGAGATTGTTGGAATAATCCCGCTGCACGATCCTCCCAGAGCTGATTCAAAGATTCTGATGAAAGAACTTAAGGAACTGTCCGTGATGACAAAGATGATCACCGGAGATAGCAGTGAAATTGCCTCGGAGGTTGCTTCCGAGGTCGGCATAGGTTCAAAAGCCTGCATTTTCAGCGAAGTTAAAAATTCTGTGGGATCGCTTGAGAAGTGCGATATTTTTTCACAGGTTTATCCGGAGGACAAGTACTATATCGTCAGGGATCTTCAGAAATCAGGCCATATAATAGGAATGACCGGTGACGGTGTGAATGATGCTGCTGCTCTCAAACAGGCCGAGGTTGGTATCGCGGTGAGCAATGCAACAGATATTGCCAAAGCCTCAGCTAGCATTGTCCTCACCCATGAAGGCCTTTCTGACATAGTGGAATCGGTAAAAACAGGACGCAGGATTTATCAGAGAATGCTTACCTACATACTGAATAAGATCATCAAGACTATTCAGGTTGTATTTTTCCTTACGTTTGCGTTCTTCATCTTCGGTTTCTTCGCGACCACACCATTTGACATCATTCTCCTTATTTTTGCCAATGATTTCGTAACGATGTCCATAGCCACGGATAATGCCAGATTCTCCTCAAGACCAGAAAAATGGCGAACCAGACCCATTGTTATTACCTCTGCGATCATTGGTGCGGCACTTGTGGTGGAAGGGCTTGTTGCTCTGTATATCGCATTGTATTACGGCCTTGACAAACTGGCAATATACACTTTCGTATTTGACATCCTCGTTTTCTCCGGCCAGTTCACAGTATATATGGTGAGAGAAAGGGATCATTTCTGGACCTCAAGACCAGGAAAATGGCTACTCACATCATCCTTCTTCGATATCCTGATCATCTCCCTGATTTCCTGGAGGGGCATACTTGTCTTCCCGATCCCTGCCTTATTTGTATTGCTTGCTCTTTTCCTCACTTTCGCCTGGATGGTTGGACTTGATCAGATCAAGAATCTTGTGTTCAGAAAATACAACGTTTGATCCGTGAAGTTTGCGTAGTCAGAAAATTAGTGGAACATTTTTTATCTCTGGCAGACATGATTTAGTGATAACATGAGAATAGTGGTAGCTTTCGATGGCACAAACTCCTCGCTCAAG
>JAJZOM010000060.1 GCA_021811505.1 Thermoplasmata archaeon
ACATATCTCAAACTTCAAAGGAGCTGAATATTTTTTGATCCGCGATTCAGAAAAACTTTCGAAAATCTCTCAATATTCATTGATCGGCCCTGACATGAACATCAGTACCATGTGCATAAGAAAGGATGTCTTATCGAGTGTCAGAAACTATCTGGAAAGTGTGACCTTTCTTTCCGATACTTTTTTGCTGGCGGCATCTTTGATATCACCCTATTCACTTTTTTTTGACAGTGCTTCATTGTCTAGCTATCGTGTCCACAGTAAAAGCACATCGAGACAGAGAAGGCCTTATCACTCCAATCCTGATATGGAAATGATATTGGAGATGATGGCGTCCCGGGGAAAAAGTGAGTTTGCATTCTTCTACAGGCAAAAGGAAGCTGTTGGAAAAATAATCGCGCTGATTGAAATGCAGAAAAGCAACAGAGTTGAAATGATTAAATTGCTGTTCAATTTTCTTTCCAGCAAGACTTTGCATGATCCAAAATCTGAGCTGTGGGCAGCAAAATTAGCGATCCTTTATCTGTTCAGTCCGAAAGCAGCTCTTCGGATCAAGAACAGATGACAGTGAGAACCGGATGCCGAACATCATGAATACCTTCTAGTGGCCTGGCATATTACCCTGACATCCAGCACCTGTAAAAGTGGTTTGACATTGTGTGTTACCCTTTAATTATATGAACACAAGCTATCCCTTTTTCGGGAATCAAATGCAGTTCTTGCATTCGGCCAGTACCCGCTTCGGCAAGTTGTTCTTTAGCAGTCATAATGACGATAATGGAAGCCGAAGGGGAAACGGCATTCCGACTGGTGCATCCTTAATAAGCAGGTAAATGATTTGAAATGGAAATATCTGAAACGGTGAACCCGCAGTAAAGAAGAGGAGACCGCTTTGATTTCCGTTATCATAACCGCATACAATAGAGAACGTTTCTTGCTTTCAGCCGTAAAATCAGTTTTGAACCAGAGTACGGACAGAAGTAACTATGAAATAATCGTCGTCAAAAATTTTTCGAACAAGGAAATCGACAGCTTTCTGGCAGCAAATAATGTGATACAAGGACTTACAGGCGACGTCTCAATAGGGGAGCAGCTATTAACCGGTCTCAACCTGTCAAAGGGAAGTATAATAAGTTTCCTGGATGACGACGATGTCTTTTCAAAAGACAAGCTGTTGTATATAGAAAGGTACTTTGATGAAGATCCTGAAATCGTCTACTGCCATAACAGCTACTATTCAATAGACGATGATTCGAATGCGTTGAGTATGGAGTTGAGTTCTCAGGTCAGGGAAGGATTGTACCTTAAGGTTAGTTCAGACGGGAGGATAGAACTAAAACCTCGGCCTCAGGTAAGGCTGAAAGAATACGAGTTGCTCTTCAATCTAAGCTGCGTATCTGTGAGGCGTGAGATAATGGAAGACGTGAAAGCGTTTCTGCCGCAACTGATTGACGGCACGGATCATTTTGCTTATTATGCGGGCCTGAGATCTCAGGGGAAAATGTTTTTCAGCGAGAAAAAACTGACCGGTTACAGAATTCACAGAAGCACATCAAACATGTTTTCTTCAGGGGAATCGCTTGACACGATAAGGGAACTGACAGGCACACTCTTCGGAAACCCCAACCATTACTCACGGCTGATACTGCGAATGGTCAGGGGAACAGTGCTGGAAAGCAGAATCCGTTGCAAGTTACTGGAAGAAAAGATGGTGATCCGCTCTCAGCAGAGAGATGATGCGCCAAAGGCGACAATAGAAGATGCTTTTCGCTATGTTTTATGTGGAAGTCGGGAATTAGGCAGGTTTTCGACATACGATGCGGGCAAGAGACTTGTATTTGCAATGCTGGTTTTCTTAACTGGGAAATACTCAGGATATTTGTACAATTTCTACAGAAGAGGTTCGAGACTCAAGAGGATTTAGGAGGCGAAGGTATTCAAAAGGTCACAGTCTACAAACCTGAGTATCTGGGGCTCTTTGTCTTTAGAGACTGAAATTGAAGATAATACAGAAATCTGATCTGCCGGGGGAAAAACAGATATGCAAGCGATGATAGAGCAAATCGTGCTGCACTCAACAGTTTATCTGGATGCGCCTCATGAGAAATCAAATACCTGATTGCCGCGGCCAAGTTCTCTGCTACCTCTTTCCTCCTGGCATTTCTGCTGAATATATATCCCCACTGACGGTATCTGAGCATCTCCCAGAGTGCAAATTGCTTCAAGCTGCGGCATTTCAAAATAGATGACATTACTCTAAAGTCACTTGAACTGTCCAGAAACAACTTGCTTCTTGCATACATAAACGTGTGGTAGCCTGTATCCGATGTCTTGCTTAAACTTCTAGCATGAATGGTGACGAATGTCAATTTCATCTTCTCCAGTATAACAGAATGCATGGAGTCGACTGCACAGAGAATAATAAACCAGTCAGGTGTGTTATTATTCTTTGACAATTCAGAAAGATAGGGGAGCATTAAGTCCCTGCGAACAGCGATCGAGCTTGAGTTGGCATCTGCCATCAGAACATTGATATGCTCAAACACTCTGTTGTGCAGTTCGGTTGTACTTTCGATGGAGTTCAATCTAGGGTAGTATCTTGAGTCGCCTGAAACTTTACTGTTTTCGTCATACACAAAATAGTGCCCATTCAAATACAATCCAGCATCAGGACGACGTTCGAAGGATTCGTATATCTTTTCCAATCGCTCTTTGTCATAGTAATCGTCATCCTCAAGAAAGGTGACCACAGTTCCTCTTGCAACTTTAATTCCTTCAGAAAATTTCATGCCCACATTCTGAAATTCTTCGTCCCCAAGAATAATGCTGAATAGTTTTGATTCCTTTGCCATCTCTTCAATTTCTGAATCTGCATAGTCCTTTACCACAATAATTTCGAACAAATGCTTGCTGAGTGTCTGATAATTGAGGGATATTATGGCGTTCCGGAGAAATTCCTTTCTGGTATGATAGGATACCACAATCACCGAGATGACTGGTTGTTCACTATTGCCATGGCGCATTTTTAGCGACCTCATTATATGGATGCAGTCACTTGCCAATGTCGGAAATCATATTTATCAGAGTCCTCTTCGCGAAGTGTCAGTTTAGGCATTATTTGTGTTTTAAAACAACCGCTTTCCAATAGAAGGAATTGCGGATGTCACGCATAGCCAAGGCTCGTGCTCTCTAAATGCGCACATCCCTATCATGCTACAAATGCCTCCCTTTATGTGAATCCACCATCTTACAGTATAGCACATGCAATTCATCTACCGTGTGCGTTCTGCTCGTTCTTAATGAAATCTATTACAAGTTTGATGCCCTGCTTAATGTCTATGAATTCAGTCAATGCCGGATTCTTTGCAACCAGCTTCCTGGCTGTCTCTATAACATCCGGCTGCAGCTGTATCTCCAGGCTGCCATCACCAACTTCTTCGCG
>JAJZOM010000127.1 GCA_021811505.1 Thermoplasmata archaeon
TCACTACGGGTCAGGCCTCACCAACGGCAGAAATGGGAGTGAAGACGAAATCTACACCAAACGGAAACATAGAGAAGCCGTTAAATCCACTTGACTTTGCACTGGCAGCCGGGGCAACATTTGTGGCGAGGGCATTTTCAGGGGACGCAAAGCATCTTCAGGAAATGATAAAGCTTGGTATACAGCACAAAGGTTTCTCTTTCATAGATGTTTTCAGCCCATGTGTAACATACAACAAGAACAACTCATACGACTATTTCAGGAAGAGAGTCTACAAGCTTGAAAACAACGATAAAACAGATCTGCTTGGAGCATACAAACTCGCACAGGAACTTGGAGATAAAATCCCCATTGGCGTTCTATACCAGAAAGAAGAGAAGACATACGAGGACTATGATCCAATAATAGCCAGCACATCACTTGTGGAAAGAGAACCAGTTAAGGTTACAGAGGAATTCCTGGAGGAATTTCTTTAATTCTTTTCTATGGGCTTCAAAATTACCATAAGTGGATTTGAATATATTCACCTCAGAATAAAGAGCAACTGCCCAGAACAAGGGACGATCATTCAATTCCATCACAATGGCAAAAAACACATCGAGAAAAGTTTTTAAAAAAGTTTTTAAGTTTGTATTAGAATCTTCACCAAGATAAATACAAGAATGGTGTTTATAAAATGAGCAACAATAAGGGAAGGAAAAAGCCAGGTTCGGTTGAACCAGAATCCAAGGTTATACAAAAAATAGTGGTTATTGTTATAGGTGTCGTGCTCATAATAACGGTTCTCTATTTTGCAGGTTATCTGCCTCACTTAAATTCAACAGAATCCACGCAGCCACGTTTCACTCCCCCAACTTCAATATCCTCGGGAAAGTTCACAGAAATAAGTAATGAAAACTTTGCAGGTGCTGGTCAAGAAGATATATATTTCATAACATGGGTGGGTTGCCCAATTGGAGCTTCCATATCATGGTCCCTAAATTATACCTTTTACCATTATCAGGGGGTTACAAACGTTAAAACAGAAGGAAACTATTCCGACCCAAATGAAGCTGGGGATTTAGCTAGTCTGCCTGGACTGCGATTTCTTGACTCCTTTCACTACACAAATCAAAATACAGGAGCGAAGGTATATTTTTATCCTGTATATATGTACAATGAAAATCTCTCTACTTACGCCAGTAACAAAACACGCATAGCAAGTTCAAATCTTGTTAGCGCAGGGTTGTCAGTTGTAAACTCATCAGTGCCTTCTGGAATATCGTCATTGGTTTACAAATATACCAACCTGGTAAACATAAATAATATTCCACCATATTCTCCGTCAGCTTTTTTGAGCACTCCTCATCATATGAATACAGTCCTTGTAATTACAGGAAGCTTTGGAACCTACATGCTTAATGGGCCGCTTTACAACCCAACTGATATACACGGTAAAAGCTACACCACTCTGGAAGAAGAACAGGCGAGTGGTTATGCATCTTGTCCATATATTGCAAATGGAGCTCAGACCATAAACAGCATAATGAATAGTTAGCGTCAGATGTTGTAAGAATGGATACTAACTCATATATCAATATTCTAAAAAATGCGTCAGCGCAAACTTGAGGGGTACAGAAGTACAAGCAACCGGGTCGTAGTAATGGCGAACAAATTCTTCAGAACTGTAATTCTCTCCACAAGGATACAGTTAAAGTGGAATGATGAGTGTGATAAAATCCAGTTGCGACATAGTGAAATAAACGTTTCCCGACATGTGGACATATGCATCTGGAAAACACTTCGACGTAAAGGAAACAGCATGGTTGCAAAGTTTTGTGATCAGAACATGGCAGGAGCCCGAGTATAGAAGGATGATGGGGGAATACGTAATGCCGATCCATTGATCATTCAAGGATTGTCAGGCGTAGTAGTAGCCCTGAAGCATCTGGTATCAAGGAGGGAGATCAGAGGACCTCTTAGGGTGGTGGTCTTCTGGATAGCAGAGGGACGTGCCACTGATCTTTGAGCCAGGATCCAATACCATACCGGTCTGAGTCATTGGAAAATTATTTTCTGGACATTTACATCCAAGACGAAATTTGCAACAAACCGTAAGAGAAAAGTGCATGTACACAAAGAGACACCATGATTGAGACCGTATGGACGAAATGCCCCAGTCCTGAATCTTAGGGGGAAGTAACAAGCAGACTTCCGGATAACTGTCTCAACGGGATGTTGGGATATAATCAAGCTATACGAAGGAACTGGGCAGGCTGTCTACTTGACTAAGCTGACAAAAGATAAAAAGGTTTTATGGATAATATCGTATCATGAACAAATGTAATGACCTTCTGTGGCGAGCGTAAAGTTTACCTGGGTCACCGGTATTTTCTCCTTTCTGCTGGTTTAATATTTCTGAATGAGGAAATCTACCCGATGACAAAGAGATTCCCTGGAGTGATGTTCTATTTATTTTTCCATTTATCAGCACGAAAACGAGGACTTTACTTATTTGCCACAGATCGCAACTTCCCCTAACTTTAGTTATCTTAGAATTCTCAGTAAAGAGGAGTGATCAAAGTTGTATCGAGTTCCAGAGACCAGTAATATTCCGGATTGCGTTGCCGATTTTTATGTATTACTACTCTACTCCCAATATTCTCGGGAGAGCCGATAAAAAATGCTATTCGAAAAAATAGGAATAATGGTGTGTAATGCCATGGTAATTTTAAAATTTCATAAAACATTAAAAATTGATGCTCTAAAAAGGAAGAAACAATCCGAATCCAGGTTGAACGGTTTTAAGCTCACCGGACTCACAAATTCCTAGTTTATCATGAAAACATTTATATAGCAAAATTCTAATCCCAACAGTATTCTAAAGGTGAAAGAATAAATGGAAAAAGGTAGAAAGATCTTTGGCGACAGGAGAAGGAAAGTGTTTATTGCTCTTCTTTTCTCCGTTCTTATGGTAATGATGGCTTTTGCGGCTATGGGATATGTTCCTTCCCAATCCGCGCAACAACATGTTTCTGCGGAGAGTTCGGTGACACCGGCTGCGAGTTCCTCTCCAACTGCATGGACTTATCCAACAACCACCATGCAGGAGCCAGGGTATACAAATGGAACTTATATTATGGCTGCTACAAACTCTGTTCAGCATCTCAATATCTATAAAACATCAGATGTCTACAGTTTCTATCTATTGAACGAAATATACGATTCAGCAACAAGTCTTCTGCCAAATGAAACTATAAGCCCATGGCTGGCGACAAACTGGTCAGAGACAAGCATCACGTCAATGTCCAGTCCTGGTACCACCTATCGTGGTCTGAATGGTACAAATTCCCACAGTACCTATGATCCACTTAACGGAACCCTTATGCCTGTAAAATACGTCTATCAGGTTAATATCAGGCCTGGTGTTCAATGGACAGATTTCCCCTCAAGCGGT
>JAJZOM010000231.1 GCA_021811505.1 Thermoplasmata archaeon
GATTTTGCCACGACGGAGCCAGCGGACTGAACACCTTCGCCTGCTGCCCCACCTATTCTTATAACTACTTCTTCTTTGGACATAAGATCAAGCCACTGTATTTTAAGAATCTATTAATACATGCCGCAATAAAAGGGAAAACCGTGCCTCAATTTTTTTGATCCGGCACATCGTCTTTCATCAGGCATAACTCAGATCAAAGACAAGAAAACCTATAAAATCCTGGCAGGAACGTGGGCTTAGAAGCATTAAACAACCGATTATTCGATCAATCATCAAGTAACAAACCAGTACTGATAGCCGAAAATATGCCGTGAATACCCAGCATCGGATAAAAAGATTTTATTACATCCATCCCATGATGGCACATCTCATGAAAAGTTCGCTGGGTATTGGAAAACGGGTTTTGATTGCAGTTATTGAGCTTGTGGCTCTTCTCGTTTTCCTATATGCATTTCTTCTTGCCGCTGAATACGCGGATAGAAGCTCGGTGCTTTTACAGGCAGCGGGAACATCCATGGGAATTAACCAGAATGCATTCACGCAGTTCTTTTATTTCGTAAAGGATGCATTTACTGGCAACTGGGGAAACGTTGCTTCTTCTTTTCCGACCCTCGGTGGTTTCTCGGTGGTCGCAGTTGTAGGGTTTTCGCTGCCGCAGACAATATTCCTGTTGGCTATATCCCTCCTGGTGTCCGTGCCTATAGTTGTGCTGATTGGAATAGGGTACAGCCGGAGAATGAATTCCACGACGAGGGGAGCATCTAACCTGTATGTCGGCCTTGGCGTCGTTTTACCCTTGTTCCTTGTCGGCGCATTCCTTCGGTTTTTCCTTTATAACAGTCCTCTTATCATTTCGGCACCAACCAAGAATCTTCCATACTGGACATTCCCAACACACATACCAGTAATTGACGGTCTAATCCACGCCAATTATGCCATGGCATCTTCCGGTATACTCGTGTTCATAATACCTCTGCTTCTCATGGTCTTCTTTTCATCCACATCCATGCTTCAGATATATCGTTCGGGAATTCTGAAGTCACTGAACCAGGGTTATCTGGAGGCTGCAAGCAGTCTAGGACTTCCACGGTGGATTGTTGTAAGGAATTACCTTATGATTAAAGGATCCTCGGAACTATTCAGGTATATTTCAATTGTCATGACCAGCATACTAACATTTGATATTGTAGTGGAGGCAGTCATGACATACCGGGGGCTTGGATGGGCATTCTATGAGTCTATTTTGACAGGAAGCTACTTTGGTGCCATATTCACACTCTTTGTTTTTGGCATTTTGGTAATAATATCATCATTCTTATCAGGAATAATCAGGGTCCTTACGGATCCAGAAGCTACGGGGGGTGAGTGATATGGATGGAAATGAAGGAGAAGAAAGACTTGAAGCACCCACAGTAACGATGATTCTTAAGTCCCGCCAAGCAACCAAATCCGTAAAAGTGTCTTTAGCTAATGCCTCTGCGATTACCGGAGCGGTAATAACAGCTTTTTACCTTATAATTGGTCTTCTTGACACGGTTTTCCCTAATTACCTAGGCACATCCGGATCAATGAGTAATGCTCTGACGGCTTTCAATGGATCGCTTTCTGCATCATCCAGTATTGCTCCGCTTGGAAGTTCTGGCTGGTACGTACTCGGAGGCACCCTTTACGGATTGCCAATTCTACCTGTCATGCTTGCTGCTGTCAAATTTGACCTTGCTTTTTCACTATTTGTTGTTATAGTGAGCTCACTAATTGGCCTTGTCATAGGTCTTTACGCTGGATTCTTCGGCGGAATAATTGACAGGATACTTACCGAAATATCGAACTTCTTTGTTCAGATCCCATTAATTGGTCTTGCCGTGATGGTCTCCTACTTATTGGGATTTAGTTTCTTCGATCTTGCTATAGCAACCTCCATAGCATGGTGGCCCATCTTTGCAGTTTTTGTCAGGAATAAGGCAAGGTCTGTAAAGATGGCGACTTTTGTTGCGTCTGCAATGACTTCAGGCGATACTGCCACGGAGATAACTTTCAGGCACATATTCCCCAGTATTCTTCCCGATTTTGCGGCCAGAGTATTCATAGAGCTTGGTATCGTGGTACAGTTAATTGCAACTGTCGACTTCCTGAATCTGGACCCGGCATTCAAGTATATGCCGGAAATAGGGAACATGATGTCCTGGGGAAGCAGTTCCGTCCTTCTCGGCACTTATACATGGTGGCCCCTTGTTATTCCTGGCCTATTTCTGATTGGATTCACGCTTGGCGTTTTCCTGCTTGGAGCAGGGCTCAAGCGTTCAATACGATACAAGAGCTGGAGGTATGATCAGCGATGATGTCTGGATCTCCTGTTAGCCCGGAATCACCCCTCGTCGTAGATGGACTGAAATCGTATTTCATAACACTTGACGGCGTGGCTAAGGTACTCACCAAGCTTTCCTTCAATCTCAATAGGAGCGAAATCCTGGGAGTATTTGGCGAGAGCAGAAGCGGGAAAACCGTTGCGGCCAGATCTATAGTCGATCTTCTCAGATCACCGGGTTACGTCGTTGGTGGTGGCGTTTACATAGAGGGCTTTAACATATTCAGAGACGTGAAGAGGCTGGACAAACTTGGTGCAGCAATATCATCAGGCAAGGAGAAAAAAAGTGGAGTTCATGGCTTGAACCGGCAGGAAGAATTAATGCGCCACCTAAGGGGAAAAACCATTACACTTGTATCCGAGGATGCGTACGGAAGCCTAAATCCCATGCAGACAATCGGGGATCAGTTCCTTGAGGCGATTCTGAGCCAGAATGCTTCGGAAATATGCCAGTCAATCATACAGAGAGAGGAGTTTTCACTCGAGGATGTTGAAAAACTGGTAAGCACTGTTGAACAGCAGCCCGATCTGCCCGGAAGAAAGAGGATCATCAGACAGTGGATGACAGATCATGCTCTCTTCGCCACCAGGGACATGATAATGAACGCGTTCGACTTCAAATATGGGCAGGAGGATCTCGCACAGGAAGTTTTCTTCATCGCAAGCACAGAGAAGGTGAAGACAGATCTAGAAGAAGCCAGAAACATCAAAAGTGCAATCGATTTTCATTCACGGATAAGCAAACTGACGGTTGAACTGTCGCGAGCTATGGCAGATAAGGATACTGAACTTGCTAAAGACCTGCAGACAGATCTCAATAACACTGAAGGCAGATTAAAGTCAATGGGCTCATTTGAGAAGATTCAGAAATCAGTCCTCAGCGGCAGCAAACATGCATTCATACGCGAGATTGCACTGAAATACGCCAGGAATCTTCTCCGAGATTTTGGAGTTGTAGATACTGACTCTCTGCTTGCGTCATATCCACATGATCTCGGAAACGTCCTGAAACAGAAGATAGCACTTGCGCTTGCATTTTCAATAAAACCAAAAATAA
>JAJZOM010000279.1 GCA_021811505.1 Thermoplasmata archaeon
CCCGTTGACTTGAAAATTGCAGTTGTCAGTACAGCTGCAATCGTCTATTTTTCAGTGCTATCCAGTGTACTTATGGTTCGCATCATTTTCATTCACGATATTCCTGAAATAACTGAAGTAAACAAATACCGTGATAAACACAGCAGCCAGAATCCCTCCAATCAGTGTTATTGCGTTTATGTATCCCGTCATTACTGTACTATTCATCAGGGCAAGGGCGTTTACCTGTCCATTGAAGAAATAAGGGTATTCCAGCAGTCCATAATACATGATTGCGGAATACGTACCCAGAACCACCATCGCCTTTGATATAATCCCGTAATCCTTAAGGTACGAAATATAGCTTACCAGTAAAATTGCGAGAACCACGGCGAAGTATAGGGGATACTGCAGGAAATTGGCAAAAATATATGGCGTATACAATGAGGTTGCCACAGCGATCAGTGCAACCGCGGCGAGAAGGAATATAATGGGTAGAAGTTTAGACGGTTTTTTCATTTCAAAGAATATCATCGACACAGATATGGTTATAAGCGCTATTCCGACGAAATATAAGAGATTGAAGTAGTTTGTAAACATCATTGCAAGATTTATTGATCCATCTTTCAGATTAATGGAGATGCCACTGACCGATGATGTCAGCATCGATACAGCGAGAAAGGCAACAAGGAGCATTGAGAAACCGTATATTCTCATGTACAGTGCTTCCTGACTGGTTTTACCAATGTATTCTGCATACGCAATGTATCCATTGTGAGCCATGAACACCGTGATTGTGAGAATAACCGGAATAACATAAATCGTTCCAACAAGCGGAACTGCAGACGGATATGTGGCCTCAAGGTTGACCACATAGAATACACCGAAGGTTCCATTTATTTCCCAAATGGGCACAATGTATCTCATCAGTTTCTCCCTGAAATTCCCGAAAGCTATCAGAGACAGCAGGCCAACACCAACCTCAAGCAGGAACAGGAGGATAAATGCGGAAAAGATTCCGTAGTTTATGAAATAAGACAAATTCATCATTTCACCTCATTGTCCTCTCTGTTTGCGAATACTCAGCGCCTGTCTTTCTGATTCTTTTTTCCGTGGCATAATTTTCAAGATCTTTTGACAGATCCCTGTTGATAAATATTCTCCTGAGAATATATATGGTAAAAATGAACATGAATGCATAGAAAGTCATCAGAAGAATCGCTACCGGCAGCACACCACTTGAGATATTGGCGGCCTGTGCAGTCCTCATCACATTATAAACTATCCACGGTTGCCTGCCCACTTCATCTGTTACCCAGCCCGCTTCCATAATGAATAGTGAGACCAGGGAAAGCAGCAGTGTAAGCCTCAGCATTGCCGGATTGTTGAACGGATGAAAATGTTTCCAGTAACTTCCCTCACTGAGAGTCCTTCCTTTCAGCCGAAGGTAAAAAGATACTGCAAGTGATAGCAAAGAAAGGAGGAAGAATATTCCAACCAGTATGCCGCCTATGACCATTGCGTCAAACGTATCATGCACGAGTAGTGGAGGCCAGTCAGTTACCGGGAACTGGTTGAGTCCCGGGACAAAACCCGAGAATGATCCGGTTGCCAGCAGGCTCTGAAGTCCAGGGATCGGAATCGTAATCCCGAAAAACACTTCATTGGCATAGTTATGGCTGATCATGTTCAGATCCAGGGCGGCATATTTTGCCGGCTGGTGAGCATACAGCATATCCATTGACAGACTTCCGGCCAGTCCTGCCGGAATGAAAAGAATCATGGTAAGGGCAAAAGATAACTTCAGGGCATTTCCAAAATATTTTTTTGTGTCGGAGGTACGTGAACCCAGCAGCCTGAACGCGAAGTACCCTGTCAAGAGGAATGAACCGGTGAATAATGTGCTGACGAGTCCATGCACAACCATAACGGGTGTCGACGGGGTCATGAAAACTGCAAGCGGGTTCAAGTCGGTAAGCGTTCCGTTCTGTAAATAAACTGCTATGTTGAAACCGTTTGGTGTGTTCATCCAGGCATTAAGCATTATGATCAGTACGCCGGACATGTTGGCAAAAAAAGCTATCAAGGAACCAAGGAATATGTGCAGTCGCCTGCTTTTTATTCTGTCCCACGAATAGACGTATATGCCCAGAGCTATTGATTCTCCGAAGAAGGCGAATACCTCAACGTAAAGGGGCAATATTGCCACCTTGCCCACAAATGACATAAACCCAGGGAAAAGAACCAGCATCTCGGCAGCTACAGCAATACCGGAGGCTGTCCCGACAGCGAAGAAAATAATGAGGGCTATTGAAAGGCGTTTAGCAAGAACGTTATAGAATCGATCATTTTTTCTGAGACCAAGGTACTCGGATACAACCATCACTACTGGAAGACTTAGACTGACACACACAAACATTATGTGAAATGCCAGGGTATATGCCATGGTTATACGATCAACATCAACCGTAAACATTCGCTTCTACCTCCTTACTATTGTTCTCCTTAGCGATCATACTTGAAAAATCAATGAAGCCGAACCACAGTAACAATATTCCTCCGAATTCAGCGTAATACAGAAGTGCCGGGAACGAAGCGATATAGAGTGTACCTGCAATGCTAACGAGGATTACTCCTGCCACAATGCTGAGGAGTCTGGAATCCCTAGTTTTCCTGTATGATTTTATGGAACTGATCACCAGTATCAATGCAGCAGGAAAAGTAGCCAAGGAGGAGGAGATTATGATGATTAGCGGTACCTCGCCGTATACTACGCCGCCGACAATTATGTTTCCCACAGTGGAAACAGAAAATGAGTAAACAAGGAATAATGCCGTTGCAAGGGAGTAAATCAGGTAACCAATCCTGGATATCCTGTTTCTGGAAAGGAATACCGATCCCAGTGCGAGTATCTCAACAAGAAAAGCCACTAGAAACAAGTACAGATCAATAAGGGTCTCGCTGAAAATGTCTGCGGCGAAAACAACTTCAAGCCCAACGCTGAAGGAAAATAGCCATAGGCCAGCAGCCCACATGGCCATGCTGGCTTTTCTTTTCCCGAGGAAATTTCTCGTGAGGACTATGGACAACAGTGTACTCAGTAAAAGAATAATAATGGCCGAAATTACTACAAATCCGTAAATATCAACACCCCCATCTCATTCAAGACAACATTATGTAACATTATTTATTTTTAAATGAATAATAATGGGTAATTGTGAGCATAAACGTGCTAAAATACACACATACTGATCTCGCTGGGAGAAGACACTGCAAAGTAAAATATCTGAGTCAAGTGATCTATCATGGAGATAAGGGGTAATGATAAATGACAAGAATTAATGTATCTGTTAAAACAGAACTATTCAAGGAAATTGTACGTTTCACCGAAAGCAGAGGAAAAAGTGTAAGTTCATTTTTCAGTGAAGCAGCAAATCTTTA
>JAJZOM010000051.1 GCA_021811505.1 Thermoplasmata archaeon
GAAAGTCAGATATGGAATTCTCTGCTCTTATAGCCCCAAGAATACCGGATAAGGAGTGGAACTCGAAGGAGCTGCTAAGCGCCAAGCTCAAAGAAGAAATAAAGGAGATGAGCGCCTGATGGGAAAATTCACCGATTTAGTTGTCGGAATAATAGTTCTCGTAATCGGAATATGGGTCCTGACAAAGCTGAATTTAACAGCAGGTCAGATATGGAATATGTTCTGGAAATTCTTCGGATCGAGCTCAGGAACATCCACGAATTCAACCGCAGGGCTGATCCTTGGAATGGTAATGACAAATTCAAAGGCTAGGGAAAAGCTCAGGAACCACATTATAGATCTGAAAAGAAGAATCGCAGAGCGGACATATAGGCGGGAGGAGCAGGAAGCAAGGAGGCGATTCTACCGTGATTAAACCCTTCGTTCTCATAGCGATCATATTAGTGGTTCCTGCACTTTCAATTCTCCCACCAATTTCTTCTGCGCAAACAAGTCAGCCCTCTCAGCATGTCCTGATCTATTCTACCTATGGATCAAGCAACGAAGAGCTCTATGTCCCGGATAATTCATCAGGCCTAAACGTGTACCCTGACTGGAATATATATCTTTATGGGACTGGAAATTTCTCATTTGATGTCAACGGCACGGTGGAAGAGACAGGGGTTTCTCTCGGTGCGTTTAATTTCTCATACAACTGGAACCTTCCCGGCGGTGCCCCAGCCAAAGCAACATTGACTCTTGGATCAACCACCTACAGTTTTAATGACATTATCACGGGACCATTGTCTAACAGGGTTATTGTCAGTGTTCAGGTATCATCGTCAATGCCTGGGCAGGAGCAATTTCTTACTGTTGCCTCTGGTACATCCGGAGCGCTTATGTATCCCGACTGGACGGTAACAATGCAGTCAACGGCGAATTCATCGTATGCCATATACGAGAATTCTCAGGAAATTATCTCAGGCAGTCTTTATGGATCTAAAACGGTAAATTTCAATGTTTCAGGGAGCTCGGTTACAGTTACGGTGGGAATTGGTTCCTCTGTGTTCAAGTTCCCCAACGAGCTCATAGCATCCGTTCCAATCCAGAAATATTATGGTCCTAAGCCGGCTCCTCTTGCTTATACCGTCCAGGAATACGAATACGGGATCGCCAGGGCATTTGTTGCATCACTCTTTGCCATTCTTATATCAATATTGTCTGTGCGAAAATGGGTCATAGAACGTGAAAAGAGAGAGGTGCATGTTCTATGACATGGATTGAAAAAAGGAAAGAGAAGAAATTCGAGAAGATCGAAAAAAAGAGAGATCAGACAACTCAGAGCATAATAAATCAGGCAAAGCAGCAAGGCCCGGATTCTGAGGCAAGACAAAGGGTTAGAAACTTCACGTCATGGAAAGCAACAGCCCGTCAGTCACTCCCTCAGATTGTTCTTGGACTGTTATTGATCTACATTGAATATCGGATTATCGGATTGGTGTTTACTCTTGGCTCCATTGCTGTCTACGTGCCTATCATTCTGTTCTATTCCAAGTCACTTAGGGAAAGACGGGGAAAATATCTCCTTGAAATATCCATTGATTCAGGTGCCACAGAGATAACCCGGTACATAATTCCGGATGAGCTCTGGGATCTCATAGAATTTGACCATGCTCTTGTTCCGGGAATGATACGATTCAATGGACGGGAAACCTTCCTTGCAACGAAAACGTGGGCTCTTGAAGGAACCAATATTATCTATAAGGTCAAGCTGGCATGGCTGCATTTTAACCAGCTGGAATATGCAAGGAATAGAAAGGTATTGGAAAAGGCAGTTATGTTTGCAACTCAATTGTCTATGGAAAATGCAGAACTGGAAAAGCTCAAGGAATTCCTTGCAGTCGTTGAAGGGAAGCGGCAAAAGAAGGAGCATCTTGACCTGATCGAAAAAGCATACAGGGAGAGTCCCTCAGACCTTCAAAAGAGAATTGTGGAACTCGAAAACAAAATAGGAATCCTTGTGAAATCCAACGAAGAACTTCTCTTTGGTCCTCAGGAAAAAGAAGAACAGAAGGAGGTAGGTGAAAATGCCATATCGAGTGAGTAGGAACATCAGGGATACCAAGGTATTTCAGGCCATAGACCAGATAATCTGGGAATGCCCCGAATTGGAGAACAATGTTTGGCTGAAGCACCGACGGGAGATCATTGAAATGATAGAGGATGAGGGTGTCAGGACTCCTCCACTATCTGCAATATTTGAGGAGGAAGTCATTAAAGTGGAAGAATCTCAGGACTCACTCATAACACTTCTATTAAAAAGAAAAAAGGAGGCGTCTGCACATGAAGAATGATGTCGAAACTCCCGAAGGATTGAGAATTCTGTATGATTTACTTATCAAGGCGTCTGAATATCCAGGGGAATCCCCTTACACCCCACGAAATCTTTATTCGTGGGGAGAAAAGCTGAAATCTCTGCATCAGCTCCTTTCCCCTTACCACGATGAGGAATATAACAGGGAATACCGTTTAATTCAGAAGCAAATATTGGATGTATCAAGGGAATTCCCCTCATATCGTTATACTCACGAGTCTTATGATCTACTTTTTGAGTGGCTTGGATCAATCTCCAGACTCTATGGCAGGCTTGGTTTGATGATACCGGAAAATTTGACATATACTGAAGGAGGTGAAGAGGGAATATGACAGAAAACAATTCGGAAAATAGGGATACAAAGAAAAAAGATGAGCCGGTTAAAGATAAGGAGAAAGATCCGTCAAAGAAAAGCATTTGGCTGTTAAAATGGATTGCAAATAGAATAAAGAAGAACCGCAATGTAATTGCCCTGTTTATTGGTGATACGGGCTCAGGAAAATCAATGGCATCTATTAGGCTGGCTGAAATAGTGGATCCAAATTTCAGCGTGGATAGAATTGTCTTTACGGTAAAAGAATTCCTTGCACTTGTAAATTCAGGTCTTCCCCCTGGAGCAGTAATAATATTTGATGACGCAGGACTTGGAATCAACGCCAGATTATGGCAAGAAATGAGCGCAAGAGTCTTCGGAATGCTCACCCAGGGATTTAGATACAGGCAAATCCTAACTTTTATCACAGTACCGGATGAAACTTTTATTGAACGACAGTCCCGTAAGCTTGTTCACATCAGGTTTGAGGCAACCGATGTTCAGGGATTGATGAAAGTAAAACTGTTATCGAGGAACACATGGGATCCTGAACATCCACTGGCGAAATATCCGAGGATCAGAACCGGCATAACTAAAATAATCATCAAGCTGGTGAAATTTCAGCTTCCTTCCGATGAACTCAGGGAGAAATATGAGGTAAAGAAAAAAGCATACATGGAATCAAAATTCAAGGAATTCCAGGAAGAACTGACCCTGCTTGATCAGGGCAAGATGCTGACGAAAAATGG
>JAJZOM010000113.1 GCA_021811505.1 Thermoplasmata archaeon
GAGGGAACTTTGAAAGGTCAATCATATCTACATAGTGCGAATCGGCGTTATTGAATTTCTGATATGCCGAACCTGACAGTATATCGGCGAACTGTATGCCACTAAAATTTTCAGAATAGCTGTGGAATATGCTTATTTTTCCTATCTTAGATCCCATCCTCAATTTCGCCTCAAAATATTGGTTAAAATCGGTTCTAAGGATATATTTTCCCTTTGACTTATCAATCCTCACCTCCACATTATCGGAATCTAATATAATCACGCTGGCCAGAGACCCAGCCACAAAATTATACAACTTATGCTTGTTTCCCTTTAGGTACTGGCTGTACAGCCTTCCCTTGTCTAGAATACAGTGAATCGCCTGGCATCCAGTAGTTTCATTAAGTTTCGTTACCAAGAATTCTCTGAGTTCACGGCTGGATTTGTTAAATTTTATTTCGTTCGCTTTTCTTAGTTACTTGCTAAATCTATACCTCCTAGCGTTTTTAATTATTCTGTCTAATTGTTGTGGGTCATCCGTAATGAGTGCCGATATGACCAGGACTCTAGAACTTCTCTTCGATAGCCCCAGGTCGCCGCTCTCATCAATGTAAATGTATTGCTTCGCCAATTTTGTACCAGTTCCTTTCCAGATTTCTCTTAAATCAAACAGTATATTGCAAAGTCTTTAAATTAAGATGGCAGTTTGATAACGACCTTATCTCCTTTAGGATATATCTGTACAAGTTCCCATCCTTTGTTAAGGTATGTCTCTAGTTCCGTTCTCAAAACGTTGTGCATTGTTATGCACAGGTTTCATTCGCAGCTCTGGCAGTCTCACGCTGTATCTTGATTGAATCCTCTTCTTTTATTCCCCTTTCCTCAGTCTTAATGAATTTAAGGCACTTTGAGTAAGCGGACCTCATGTATTCGCTTATGGACATTTATGGGTCTGCCCGGATTTGGACCGGAGTCTCCAACTCCCGAAGCTGGAAGGATACCAGGCTACCCCACAGACCCAGTCTTTGGTTAGTGCTGAGAGACATATTATATTTATTCTTCTCGAAGTATCATTTGATGGATTTTTTACCCCTGTTCTTTCCATATATATTAATTTTATGATGACTTTTTGTCAGCATAGATGCATTTTGTGTATTTTCGTACATCACCATATAAAAATAAGTCAAGATAAGGCAATTGACGAATGGTCAAGTAGACAAGAATAGAAGTTATTAAATACGGTTCAAAATAGTGATTACCATAAGCTTTCATGTTGGGTCTGAGACAGATGGTGTCGCCTAAATTGGGATAAGACTCGCACGAAGGTTGGGGATAAAATGGAAAGAACGGAACTAAATTCTGTCGAAGATTGGGTGGAGGGCATTGCCGGAATTACGAAACCTGCCATGATTATTTTTTGCGATGGAAGCAGGGAAGAATATGAGCAGATTGTTAATGAGATGGTGACTGACCGTTACCTAATATCTCTAGATCAGAGCAAATACCCTGGTTGCTACCTGTACAGAAGCGATCCAAGGGACGTTGCTAGAACGGAGAAATCAACGTTTATATGCGCTGACGTACCTTCAAAGGTTGGCCCATTGAATAATTTTATGTCCCTGGAGAAAGCGAAGGAAATAACAGATGCTATTCTGAGAGATTCCATGAAAGGCAGGATAATGTACGTCGTCCCATATCTAATGGGTCCTGAAAATTCAGAACATTCTGAAGTTGGCGTAGAAATTACAGATAACCCCTATGTGGTTGCTAATATGCACATTATGACGAGAATGGGGCAGGTAGCTACAAAAAGAATCCGTTCCAGCCACGATTATATCCGCAGCATTCACGTTACTGGCGATCTTTCCCCAGAGAAACGGTATATCCTGCATTTTCCATGGGATCGCCTGGACATAGATGCCCACATAATCAGTGTTAATTCAGCGTATGGGGGAAATGCACTACTGAGCAAGAAATGTCATGCGCTGAGAATAGCAAGTGTAAAGGCAATGGAAAATGGGTGGCTCTCAGAGCATATGCTGATCCTGGAAATCGAGAAGCCTGACGGAAAGAAGTACTATTTTGCAGCAGCATTTCCAAGTGCCAGTGGCAAAACAAATCTCGCCATGCTGAAACCACCTGAAGAATATGCAAAGAACGGATGGAAAGCAAGATTGATCGGTGATGACATAGCCTGGATTCATGTGGGCCATGACGGTCGGCTCTATGCAATGAATCCGGAAAATGGATTTTTCGGTGTAGTTCCAGGAACGAGCAATTCTACGAATCCGAATGCTATGAAAGCTATCAGTAAAAATACGATATTCACAAATGTTGCCCTGACAGAGCATAATGAACCATGGTGGGAAGGACTACCCCAAACGAATGGGAACTTAACTGATTGGACAGGGAAGCCGTATCTTCCTTCGGACGGGAGAGCCGCCCATCCAAATTCACGATTCACCACCCCTTTGAAACAATATCCATTACTCTCCAGCGAAGCCGATAATCCTGAAGGGGTGCCGTTGACTGCCATCATATTCGGGGGACGAAGGAGAGATACCATACCATTGATTTTTGAAGCATTTGACTGGGATCATGGGGTGTATCTGGGTGCCACAATGGGAGTAGAACAGACTGCAGCTGCGGAAGGTAAGGTAGGAGAAGTAAGAAGGGATCCCATGGCCATGAGGCCATTCTGCGGATACAACATATCCGAGTACTTCAGGTACTGGCTATCATTTAAAACAAAGGCAAAGAATCTGCCCGGAATTTATTACGTTAACTGGTTCAGGAGAGGTGAGGATGGCAACTTCATCTGGCCTGGATTTGGTGAAAACATACGCGTCCTCGAATGGATAATCTCGAGAACTGAAGGCGTCGCCGGTGGAAAGAAAACTCCCATTGGTACTGTTCCGGCACTAGACTCCATTAATCTCAGTCCCCTGGGATTGAGTGATTCAAAAATGCAGGAATTATTCCGTGTTGACAAGGCTGAGTGGAACAAGGAAATTTTACAGGTCGGTGCATTCCTGGACACGCTTGGTCCAGAATTGCCTCAAGGCATTAGAAGGCAATTTGACGATCTTAAGAAAAGGTTTGGCTTTTAATGCCGACCTAATTTTTCTTGCATTTGGAATATAACAGTTCTTACAGCTTGCTGTCCTAAATTATATAAATGAAAATTGAAAAAAGAATAGATGGAATAATGTTGGGTGCCGGTTAATACCCGGCGAAACGATGGTTTTGGTTTCTAGGGCCTCGTCTCTGGTTACTGAATCTTCTGTTCTGCCCTCTGTCGCCGCTGTTTTGGCGCCTGTTTCTTCCGCCGGAACTGAAGCTGTGGCCCAGACCTTTGTATGGTTCCTGATTCAGTTCAATTCTGCTCATGTGTATCTGACGTGATAAACTTCGATACTCCCAGTGAACCT
>JAJZOM010000188.1 GCA_021811505.1 Thermoplasmata archaeon
GGAAGATACTCAAAGAAAATTCATCCGTCATAATAGGAATAGGAAGTGCGCAATATTCTCATACGCTGAAAGATCCATTCACTGCTGGTGAGAGGCACCTCATGATCTCTTCCTCCCTTGAAGCAGAGGGGATTTATGAGTTTTATCTTGTACCTATTGAGGACGTGAATTCCAATCCCCTCTGGGTTGCCCATGTGGAGTCACTCACACCAAAATTCAGGAAGATATACACAAACAACCCGCTTGTCAGGCGTCTCTTCTTCGAGAAAAATTACGAAGTGAGATCCATGGAGCTTATTAACAGGACATCGTGGTCCGGCACTACAATAAGAAAGAAAATGCTGGAAGGAAAAGGATGGAAGGATGATGTTCCGAAGACAGTTTTTGAGATAATAGATGAAATAGGCGGCGTGAAGAGGCTTCAGGACCTCTCCAAAACCGACGAGGATTCCATCTGAATCATGAAATCATTTTCATGATTACATCCCGGTCCATGAGGATGTGCGGAATAACAACATATTCATCCGCCTGATGGGCGACCTCCGGGACTGTAGTGCTCCATACGATTGCGTCATACCCGAGTCTCCTGAAGAAGGCTGCACATGTTCCTCCCCCGATTCCAACAGTCGAAGGTTCAGCGTTTCTCAGTCCTTTTATCACCTTCTTCAGTTCCAGAACCACTCTCGCTGTCTCGCTGGTTGGCATGGGAGCCTGTTCCTTCTGTATTATTTCGTATGTAATCCTGGCCTGGCTTGTTCTCTGGAAACTCCTTATCTCCTCATCTATGAAGTCTATAACTGAGTCCAGATCATATTCCGGCAGGATTCTGGAATCAAGGAACTGGATTTCAGTTCCGGGAATCGTGTTTATGTTATCCACGTTCTTCTCATGTTTTGTCGGCTCGAATGTTGAGGATGGTGGCGTGAATATTGTGTTTGTGTGATCATACTTTGCATGAAGAGCCGCATCCAGACCGGTAAAGAATTTCATGGACTCACGGTTTGCATTTATGGCCATGAACGGCATACTCGCGTGGTACTGTTTTCCGCTGACCTTGAATTTGATCCAGAGTATGCTTTTTTCAGCAACCTCTATCTGCAACCCATCCGAGGTTCCTGCATCCGGAACCAGTATGAGATCGCTTTTTTTGAATATATTTTCCTTGAGCAGGAACTGAATTCCATAATTACTCCCGAATTCCTCATCCGCAACGAAAGCCAGTCCCAGTGAGTACTTCATTTTTGAGACATTGAGGTTCTTAAGCAGCAGCAATGACAGAAATATGGCCTGACCGTTGTCCGAAGTCCCGCGACCGTATATCCGATCTCCTTCAACGGTTGCGGAAAACGGGTCTTTTGACCACAGCGACAAATCACCAACAGGAACAGTATCGATGTGCGGAACAATCCACAATCTTTCCTCCTTCTCCCCGACCCTCAGAATGATGTTCGATCTCACAACATCGTGCTTATCCGTAACATCGAATCTTCTGTAGTTTTTATATCCAAGTTCTTCGAGTATTTTGCAGATCTCGTCGGCCCTCTCCTTTTCTCCGGCACCTCCGGAATCCGGAGAGATAGACTTAATGGGGATCAACCTGCCAGCCAGTCTTTTGATGAATTCCTCATCGCTTAGATTCTTGAGTTCCGTGGACATATGAAAGGTTTAGAACTGGAGACGATATAATTTCTTCCAAAACGGGATCGGACAGTGAAATCCTGAAAAGATTATTTACACCCGTAAGTATTCTAACTTCGCCAATGGAGAACAAGAAAGAGAATTTTAACGAATGGTACAACGAAATAGTTGAGATAAGCGGCCTCAGTGATAAGAGATATCCAATAAAAGGAATGAACGTTTGGCTGCCTTATGGCTTAAAGGCAATGCAGAATATTGACGGTACGATCCGTAAGAGCGTTGATTCCAGGGAATTCCAGGAAGTGAGTTTCCCGGTCCTGATAACAAGGGATCAACTATCGGTGGAATTCGAGCATGTTAAAGGGTTCGAGAATGAAGTTTACTGGGTCACGCGTGGAGGCATGGACCAGCTTGACGTGGAGATGGCCCTGAGGCCGACCAGTGAAGCTGCCATGTACGGCATGTTTTCCCTGTGGGTTCGATCTCACGCTGATCTTCCCCTCAGGACCTATCAGATAGTGAATGTGTACAGGTATGAGACCAAGCACACACGTACGTTCATCAGAATAAGAGAAATACACTTTTTCGAGGCGCACACTGCGCATGATTCTTACGAGGATGCAGAACGCCAGATGGAACAATACCTGGAAATCTGGAAAGAAATCAGCTCAGAGCTTTGTCTCCCCTACCTAGTCAATGAAAGACCTGAGTGGGATAAGTTCCCCGGAGCCATGTATACCCTTGCTTTCGACACTGTCGTACCGGGAGGAAGGAGCCTACAGATCGGCACTATCCATGAATACGGAACCAATTTCTCCAGGAATTATGATATAAAATACCTGAAAGATGACGGCACGCATGAATATGCATCACAGACCACATTCGGCCTCAGTGAAAGACTGCTGGCAGCGGTCATTGCACTGCATGGAGATGACCAGGGCCTAATTTTCCCGCCGGGAATCGCACCAGTGCAGATCATAGTCGTTCCGATACCTTCAAAGAAGGTCGATACGGGAATATATGCGTCTTCCATTGTCAAGAGTTTGCAGGAAGCGGGATTCAGATCAAGAATTGATCAGAGGGAGAACTATACCCCCGGATTCAAGTACAATGAATGGGAAATGAAAGGTGTCCCCCTGAGACTGGAGGTTGGAGAAAAAGAGGTTGACGACAATTTTGTGACTGCCTCCCCGAGAACCTCCAGGAAAAAAAGTAAGATTCCTCTTTCCGAGATTGTTACAGCTGTACCACAATTACTTGCTGAAGTTAAACTGGAACTGACAAAAAGATCTGCCGACCAATTCAAGGGTCTCCAGAACCATATAAAGAAAGTTGAAGACATCAAAAAAGCAAACGGCATAGTCCTTGCCGGCTGGTGTGGGAATAAGACCTGTGCTGAAAAAATTGAGGAAACCTATGAATTCGGGACTCTCGGATTTTCCAGGAACCATAAAGAAAGCACAAAATGTGTGATTTGCGATGCTGAAGGCAGGATTGGGGTGTTCTCAAAATCTTACTGAGCATGAAAATGTCAGAGAAAAAGATCAGACTTGCAGTATTCGATATGGATGGCGTCCTGACGCAGTCTTCCAGCAGCTGGGATTTTGTACACAGACGCCTCGGAGTTGATAACCGCGAGAATCTGAGGAAATACAGGGAAGACAAAATATCCTATCTGGAATTTTTGAGACTTGATGTGGGTGCGTGGATGAATAAACTGGGAACTGTGCCTGCGTCGATGATACGGGAGATACTGGATGAAATT
>JAJZOM010000264.1 GCA_021811505.1 Thermoplasmata archaeon
GATTCTTTATTAAGCCTTTCGGAGACAGGCTGGAAACCTCTGTGTTTGTTCCAACGGAGAATGTGTATGAATACTATAGCATCCTTTTCGATATAGCCAGAAAGCACGGAAACAAAATAACTGTAAAACATATTCTTCCATTTACACAGGAAGTATGGAATTTTGTATAGGGGCCACGTATTTTAAAGGAAGGTCAACTCCTTTTTCTATGGGAAATTATCACAGTTCCATGAAGATCATTGATGAAATGATGTTTTACATATTGCAACGAACATTAGTGACTTTTCCTATAAACCTCCCATGAAAATCTCATCTTACCATTGAAACGATATTAGAGATTTTGCATCAGATTAAGGCCATAACTGTGAAATCTCCAATGAGTATAGTATATCGATCTGGAGCGGAAGAAAGGGATAAAATACTCAATGAATTGGGGCTGGATCAATCGGATCGAATTCTGGTTGGAGCACTACTAAAACTGAGTTGAAAAACAACGAAATCAGAGAATTTCAGGTTCCATTGTAAATTCTCTTAAAATATTTTTGCGAAACTTGAGCTCAAATTTCCCTCGTAAATGCATTCGAGATAAAAGAACAGCAGACAGTACAGGTATTCATTCATCTTCCTCGACGGAAACAGGTCAGTCTCATGAAGTCTCTCCTCATTCATTCAGACCACACAGCATAAGCTGGCCTGAATATGCCATATCCCTTCCCAAATTCTGACCGTTCTGCTACATACACTGCAAAAATGCCCCTTCTTATGAGTGAATTTCTGTTTCTGTTTGCCTCATGCAATTCCCTGAGTGTCAGCAGTGACTTAAGCGAATCAATACCAATAGGAGGTTTCCAGAGCGGCCAAACAAAACAGTCATTTCCATCGCCATCTCTGAGAAAACCAACTGCTGTCACTTTTATTCTCGGAACAACAATAATGGGAAACAGTGGAAGCGATTCCGCCGCCAAATACACCGCAGCACGAACGCACTTAGCCTGATCAGATGAAGGTGCTCTTTCTCTTAAGGCGTGTATTCTTTCGGTAGAAGGGTCCCAGCCAAGTGAATGAAAGTCATCCATATATTTCCAAGGGCCAAAAAGAGCTTCCTCAAGATGTTTACTTGTTTCACTTTTCATGGACTCAGCTACTTCGTGCACTATCTTTAGAAATTTCTGCTTTCCTGCGGTCATGTAAAACGGTGATGGTTTTACCAGTCCCTTCGACCCGTCCCTCACAATCTCCGAGCCCAAGGATGATAACACATCTACCCATTCATGATTGTTCCCTTCTGATTTGCGGAAATGAGAGACCAACATTTCACGAAAAAGATCCGTGTTTACTCTTACGTCTTCTCCCCATGAAAAATAGCGGGTGTCTCTTTCCTGAATATGCTGGGAGACTTTGTTGACAAATCCTACCCAATCCACAGCTTCCGGAACCGTAAGTTCCGCAACTGGATCATCTAGAAAGACATTTTCCTCTGTTTTACGCTTCCATGAAAGTCTTGCACCATCCAGTCCTGCAATCTGCGAGCATAACCTGAGGAGACCGTAAGAAGCCATCACACCGATCGGTGAGCTTCCAGAAAGGCCCGTGAGGAGCAGCCTAGTCATACACCCTCACACTCCTTTGTGGAGTTGCTCTTGGAAACTGTGTGATCTGCAAGTCTAACCAATGTTTCGAGGTATGCTAAACCCCAATATCCATACTTCCTGTTCAGGCTCCAGAAAAGATCTGGCCATCCTGAAGCGAGCGAATCCAGACCGTGTGATCCGCAAAATGAAACACAGTCCCCGTCAAAACTGAAGGCCAAGGAATCAATGCCCCGATCGTCTATAGATCTAAAGAAAGGTCTCCCGAATCCGTGATGAGAACCCACAAGGTACTGAACAAGATCAACATCGTTTGCGTCATCCAAAAGTTTTCTATTTGAACGCAGCATTGCAACGGAATAGCACTCGTGCCTAAGACCCTTCGGAACACCTGCTGCTTTTCTGGATCCTTCCATTGCAATTAGATCGTTGACGATGAAGCTTTCTGATTTTGCCAATAGTATATAATTCGGGGGCGCAGGTTGTCCTCCCCTGAGCCAAGCCTGGAATCTCGGGTCGGACTTCCCAAGATCATGCAGTTTGCCAGCAAGCGCTATATCGGATGTCATAGTCTGCGGTAATCCGGCTAACTGCGCAAAAACTTGTGCTTTATCGGAGACCTGTTCACAGTGCATTTCCAGTGAGATTGGTTCAGCAATAGAGGATGTTTCATCTTCATCTGTAAAATCAGTATTAAATGCCGTTGTCTTATTTGCAAGAACGAACCCTTGCACATTTTCCTGGACTGGGTATACATATGAATCAAAGTGGATATAAAGGTCACCCACCAATCTAGCAAATTCCTCTTTAAGGCCATCAGTAACAACTAATGCATCCACTATATCAGCACTGACAGTATCCAGTTCCTCACCTTCCTTGTAACTTTGGATGCAATTCTCAATTATATGTTCAAGCTGCGCAATGCTCTCCTCGTTTGAACCGGGTAAGAACCATTCCTTTACCATGGACCTCTCCACCCTTAATGAGCTACTTCCATTTCGCCATAACCTAGCTGCTTCAGCTATGTCGCTTACGGCATCTCCCGAATTAGGGTTCCAGCCATACTTATCTGCTCCCCCATAAGATGCCGAAATAACCAGAATATCTCCTGGCTTTATATCTCTTGGCTCAACAATTTCACTCTCTTCTTCGCCCTGCCACCTAACAATATATTTCCTGCTATGGGCGGGTAACGCCATTACAGAGACAGAAACACCCTCCAGGTCGGCCACTGATGTTTCGCCACTCCCTTCAAGAAACGAGACTAAGGCCCCTAACGGAATTGAAATCTCCTCACCACTTGTGGGTGGTAACGCCGCTATAGTTTTAATTATGTCACCTTTGGTATGGCCTTCCAATGAATCCGGAATGTTCGATCTCCATACCACCTGCACATCTGCGTGCTGCAGTTCTGCACCATGAAGGTAAAAAGGCATATGAGGGCGTAAAGAAGGGAGTGGATTAGTCTGAACAAGGAGGTCCATCTGTGAAGGCGTCATAACAGGCGGAAGCGAAAAGGGTGAAATCATTTTTTCAATGCGCTCTAGATCAAGCCCTATAGAGTCAAGATGTGAACTCCCCATGTTAATAATTGGATTTTTTCCATCATCGGTCTTTTCTGACGACTTAATGAGCCAGTTCCATGTTTCTTGTGATGCAACTCCATACACGGGATCCGTTGGCTGTAGGGTTCCGTAGTCTGGTTTTATGATGACACCATAGGCATGCGGTCTCCTACCCAACCTGTTAAGCCTGCCGAAGCGCTGCCTTAAAGAATCGAATGAGGAAATCTCCGTT
>JAJZOM010000184.1 GCA_021811505.1 Thermoplasmata archaeon
AGTTGGGAATTCTCAACCAGTCCGGAAAGGCTGAAAACTCCGCTAATAAGGGACGGTGACAGATTCAGGGAATCCACATGGGATGAAGCAATAGGTATTGTTGCCAGCCGCCTTTGGGAAATAAAGGAGAAATACGGTGGTGGTTCCATTGAATTCATTGCATCTTCCAAGGGGACAAATGAAGAAGCTTTCCTGGTTCAGAAGATGGCCAGGCAGATTTTTGGCACCAATAACGTCGACAACAGTTCAAGGTTCTGCCAGGCTCCTGCCACCACAGGATTGTGGAGAACTGTGGGTTATGGCGGAGATGCCGGTTCCATTTCCGACATCTATCTGGCTGATCTGGTTATCGCGGTAGGAACAAATACCGCCGAATCTCACCCAGTTCTTGCGACCAGGGTGAAGAGGGCACATAAACTGAACGGCCAGAAGCTCATTGTAGCGGACATCAGAAAACATGAAATGGCAAATAGGGCGGATATTTTCATTCACCCCAATCCGGGTACCGACATAGTATGGCTAAGCGCAGTGGCCAGATACATTATTGATCAGGGATGGGAAGACAAAGAGTTCATAGCCAGGAGGGTGAACGGTTTTGAAGACTACAGAAAAAGTCTTGACCCTTTCACGCTGGATTTTGCATCGGAGATAACCGGAATCAGCAGGGAAACACTGATCAAGATTGCAGAAACAATTCATGGCTCCCAGAGGGTCTGTATCCTTTGGGCAATGGGCATAACACAGCATCAGGCGGGATCTGACACGTCGACTGCAATATCAAATCTCCTCCTTGTTACGGGAAATTATGGAAGGAGGGGCACAGGGGCTTATCCTCTCAGGGGGCATAATAACGTCCAGGGTGCCAGTGATTTTGGTGCAATGAATGCGTATTTTCCAGGTTACCAGGCAGTGAGCGACGATAAGATCAGGAAGAAGTTTGAGGATGCCTGGAAAGTCAGGCTTCCATCCAGCCCCGGTTTTGACAACAACACCTGCCTGGAAGCGATAGATGACGGAAAGATCAGGGCTATGTACGTAGTGGGGGAGGAGCTAGCAGAAACCGGTCCCGATTCAAATTTCATAAAAGATAAGCTCGAATCTCTCGAATTCCTCTGTGTTCAGGAGGTATTCTTCTCAGAAACTACAAAATATGCAGATGTCATCCTGCCCAGCAGTACCAGTCTTGAAAAGGACGGGACTTTCGTTAACACCGAGAGGAGGATTCAGAGGATCTACAAGGTCATGGAACCTCTTGCTGGCACCAGGGCAGACTGGGAGATACTTCAAATCCTGGCCCGTAAACTTGGGTTTAACTGGAACTATAACCACCCGTCCGAGATCATGGCAGAAGCCGCTGAACTGGCTCCGATCTTTGCTGGTGTATCATACGATAAGCTTGAAGGCTTCAACAGTCAGCAGTGGCCTGTCAATTCTGACGGCACAGATTCACCGTTCCTTTACGAGAATGGATTCAACTTCCCGGACGGAAAAGCAAATTTCTATCCCTTGCAATATTCTCCTCCATTGTCTGTTGACGAGGAATATGATCTACACCTCAATAACGGAAGGCTGCTGGAGCATTTCCACGAAGGAAACGAAACGTACAGGACTGCCGGGATAAGGTCAAAGGTACCAAACACATTTGTCGAAGTATCTCCTGAACTCGCAAGGGAGAGGGAGGTCGAAACCGGTGACATGGTCAGGATCTCTTCGAAATCCGGTTCGGTAAAAGTTAGGGTATTGGTCACGGACAGGGTATTGGGCAATGAAATGTACCTGCCGATGAATGCTTCGGGGGAACAAGCAGTCAACAATCTGACCGGAAGAGCAATGGATCCTACTGCCCATACACCAGCATACAAAGAACTTCCAGTTAAGATGGAGAGACTTGACATGGCAAGAGGTGGATCACCATTACCTAAAACAAACCCAAGATTTGGGCATCCAAAACCACAGACTGGGGTAAAGGTTGAGGAAAAATGGGCCAGAACGGATTACAGGAAACTTACAGATGAGTGAGGTTAAAGTATAATGGCAAAACTTATTGAAGAAATAGAAAAACTGTATCATGAAGAAGTAAACGCAGGAGAATTTGACTTCGCTGCAACGCTCTCAGATCACAAGGAGGAAATAGTTTCACTTCTCGATCTCCTCAAGGCTGCGAACGAAGGCGGAGTATTTACGTTCTTAAAGGCGTTTTTTGTGAATAAGGGAGATAGTTTGCAGGATTTAACCGAAGAGCTGGCCAAGCCGAAGAACGTGATGTTCATAAGGAATCTAATGACAATATACACACTTCTTTCCAACATCAATCCAGATGTTGTAAGGCACTTCATGCAGAACCTTGCATCCGCAGTGGACGATGCCCCGTCATTCAAGGATCGTGGCGGTATGGGGCTCCTGGCATTGAGATCACAGATGAAAAACCCTGATGTCACAGTTGGTCTCAGGGTTCTGTTTGAGGCCGCAAAAGGATTTACCGGACAGTTAAATAGAAAGGATTAAAGATGCAGAGAAAGAGCCAGGAATCATACAATTTTATTAAAACGCTGAAGTATTCAATCTCATCCGGAATTGAGGAGGTCAGGGACGGCGTAACTGTTGAGGAACCCCTTGAGATAAAGCTTTCCAGCAAAAAGATAGGATTGAAGACCGTTTCCATCATCATGAGAACTCCGGTTATGGACAATTATCTCGCCATAGGATTCCTGTTCTCTGAAGGAATAATAAGGAACAGCCAGGATGTAATATCGGTCGATAATTTTGATGAGGATACGGGAAAAGCGAGGGACAACATAATAGTGATACAGGTCGCTGAAAATGTTGACTTTGACGGTTCAGATTATTCAAGGAATTTCATTGTAAATTCCAGTTGCGGTGTATGCGGAAAAAGTAACATAAATGCCGTTTTCCTTAAAACGGGAAGGATAGTCAGATCATCTCTCAAGATCAATAAGGACATCATCCTCACTCTTCCGGAAAAAATGAGGGGGCTTCAGACTATATTTGGTGAAACCGGCGGCATACACGCTGCAGGGCTTTTCAACTTCGACGGAAACCCGATTATTGTTGCAGAAGACATAGGGAGGCACAACGCTGTAGACAAGGTTGTCGGATATATGTTAAGCAATGAGATGATATTCAGAGATAATTTAGTACTGCAGGTAAGCGGGAGAGCTGGTTTTGAGATCCTTCAGAAGTCTGCAATTGCAGGAATTCCCGTTGTAAGTTCTGTTTCTGCGCCTTCAAGCCTTGCAGTGCAAACTGCCGAGTCTATGAATATAACGCTTGTATGCTTTGTGCGCGAAAATAGATTCAATATTTATGCAAACCCTGAGAGAATAGAACT
>JAJZOM010000180.1 GCA_021811505.1 Thermoplasmata archaeon
ATTCCATCCAGAATATTCAATATAATGGCCATCCATCTCGGTGAAACCCATATCGAGGAAAATTCTTCTTACCTTTTCAATGAGAAAAGTAATGGGGTGCAAAGATGCTGCATAAATCTTCTCAACAGGAGATGTAATGTCATATTTCCTGAATTCAGAGTTTTTCCAGGCACCGGTTCTAAGAATTTCCGGAGTTATTTCTGCAATAGTATCCTTCAATTCATTCCTTTCGGCAATTAATCTTCCCTTCTCTGTCAACAATACTGATCGGAGTGTCTTTTTCCTCTCTGAGAGAACATCTTCCCGTTTCCTGAAGTGTTCCAGTAATTGAGGGTCAGGGAATACGTTTCCTTCTTTTACTGATTCCAGGAATCTCTTTCGCTTGATGAATACCTCTCCGATCCCGGCGATCCCTTGCAAGCTGATTGTCCCTTTTACTGGTTTTATGTTTAACTTCGCTAGCTGTGCCATCGCTATCTTAGCGTATTTCTCTCCGAAAATGCCGATAATTCTTGGTATAGTTAACTGTCCTTCCTTTTCCAGCAGAAGGTATACCTGTTCCTCCGGGAGTCCTTCGTCAAGAAACCTTCTTCCTTCTTCCGTAAGCTCATAGAAGGTTTTTTCATTCTTCTCGATAAGAATAAGTCCTTTGGATGCAAGCCAGGAAATCGAACTTGATATTTCCCGTTCGTCCATATTTTCTATACTTATCGAATTCTCCGGAATCGGTTTCCTGATTTCTGGAGATCCTGTTAGAAACTTAAGGATTCGAAGTTCTCCTGGGCTAATCTCCGGATACTCTGTTTTGCTGATTTCATCCATATGCATTTTCTACACTCTTGATTCGATGGTGCTGCTATCAGATATGAGAATATTTATGTTATCTTTACGGTTCTGATAATATTATCTATGTCCGCTAATGAAAGCTGTCCGGAGAAGTAAATCTTTCTAATACAAATAGGATCAATTCAGGAGGGATTGTGTAAGTAACTGCTACGAGATTAATAGCTGTATGTCATTCTTCCCTGCGTAACAAAAAATTTTCTGAAGGTTTGAAATCACTGGTAAAAAGTATAACACTTCCCGCGATTAGAAATGGAATCAAGTATAATGCGAAAAAAAGGTTTAGGTATATGGCTATTCTCAAGAGGGGTATGAAGGCGTATCTGAGCCACACCAATCCGGCCGAAAATGCAGCCGTTACAATAAGTTCGATCATTATGAAGGGTATGGCCTGGCCGAATGAATATGACCCTGCTTGACCTTTCGGTGTTACAACAAATGGTCTTTTCCTTCTTAAAATGAAAGCAATAAATGATGATGTAACTGTGAACATCAGGAGCAGTTCAGCCCCTTGATGATACATGAATCCTCTTGTCTTATAATCCATAGATCTGTCAGAAACAGTATAAGCATAGAAGAGAAGTGAATATATTAAGTAAGGGAAATAGAAGATAGCAAAGAAAATCGGATTGATGAAAACAGTATATAGATGAAAGACGAGGAAAAATATCATTGCAAAAAGGGAAATCAGTCTTATTGGGCCAACCCACAACCAGTAAAGGAAACCCGCGAAATAGTCCACAAACTGCTTCGTCGATATATTGGAACGAAGCAGCGGGCCCATGGTCTGAAATCCTCCGAGCGACCAGCGCCCCTGTTGTTTAAGATAAGCACTGATAGTTTCAGGAGCCTTGCCATACCATATCTCCGATGTGTCTATGTATGCAGAGAGCCATCCTTTCTCGTGCAACTTTATTGAGGTTGCCAAGTCTTCCGTCACGCTATCCTCATAAAACCCACCAACTGATTCCAGCGCTGAAATCCTTGCCACAAAGCCGGAACCCAGAATGAAGGCGGAATAATCACTGCGACCCCTCATTATTTTCCTCAGGAATACCTCCTGTTGAAAATATGCAGCTTTGCTGATACGTGTCGGGAGATCTGTATATGTCTGAGGAATCTGCACGAATGCGATCTTAGGATTTGAAAAGTATCCCGTGATTCCTGAGAAGAATCTCGGTGTCGGAATCTGATCACTGTCAAAGACCGTTAAAAGTTCATAGTCATTCGAAACCATTTTCAAGGCATCATTTATAGCTCCTGCCTTAAACCCTCTCCGATTGTCTCTGTGTATAAACGGTACATCAAGCTTTTCGCAGATTTCCTTCAACTTGCTTATTATTTCTGGATCGGTGGAATCGTCAAGCAGCCATGTCTCTCCAGACGGATTAGCGTTCTTGACTGAAAGAAGCGTAGTTAGCAGCATTCTTGGGTTTTCATTGAAAGAGGTAACGAAGCATATTATCTTGCCTTTGAACTCCCTGTTAATAAGCTTGAAAGTGTAATCATAAGCCACGAATATCTGGGACTGGAATGTGATTACTGAGAAAATAGATATGAATAGAAGCAGCCAGAAGCCATAAACCACCGGAACAACATACAAATTGCTGCTGGTCAGGAAAGCAATTGGCACGGGTAACAAGAAAAGAGAAAAAAATATGACACTATTTCCTTTTTTCATCTATCGGACCTTGTTGCTTCCTCGTTGATAATTCAACGGATGACCCACTCCCTTATCTTACAAGTCTTGCCTCTGCTGCCTTCCTTCAGGAGTCTTCTTGCTTTTCCCGGTGTTGTCGGCATCAATGGCTCGTTGCGCATGTTTATGACGGGAACCCTCAGGTCCCGTCCCCTCATGCCGGGTAGGTACACATCGGGGTTGTTAGAAGGGGTTTTTAAGTCATGCACACTGTCCGTTTCCGGATTGTTTAATGCATGATCACAGTTGCTGCGGACTTGTGGATCATCCGCAGGCGTGTATGTATTTCTCCGATCTAACTTCTGCTTTTCTTTCATGCTTTCAAAGCCCCCTAAACAGCCAAATCAACTAAGGTTTGACAACGTCATCGATTGTCAACGACTTGTACATCTATTTTATCCTCAACCTTGTCAGCTAAAAGAGTGTAATCTGAGATACCTGACAATAATTCTACTGTATCCCTTTTTGAATGGCTGATTAAGAAAAACACTAAATTCCCGTTTGTCTGGCAGTTCATGGAATCCAGAAACGACAGCAGGAATCTCTTCGTCAGTTTGGTGTCCGATCCCTTTCTGTCAGAGAGGCTTATATCCTCAAAACCAACCATGATGATGGAGAGTTTCTGGAACTGCAATATCTCAGCAAAAGTCTCAGCTGCCAGTTGGTTACCAAGATTCGCGGATTTTCTCTCACTCTCGACTATAAATCTTGAAATTTCACCCATCTCTAGAATAATAGATCCAGGAATGTGATCAGCCAAGAACCGGGCAATGCTCTTGAAGCCAAAGGTATGTATTATGACAACT
>JAJZOM010000004.1 GCA_021811505.1 Thermoplasmata archaeon
TAAGCATATTGGCTTAATTCTCTAAAAGCTTTCTTGACCTTCGATGTATAAAATTAAGTATTGTGAAACATATCATTACTTATTGTACCGGAACAGATTGTTGCGTGTAAAAGTGCGCAGTGAGGACAGGGCGGTTGCAGAGGTTGTAGGCGCAATACTCCTTTTTGCCGTATTTATAACTCTATTCACGAGCTTCCTGGTTTGGTATATACCGACAACAACCGGAAACAACGAGGTACTGTACCAGCATGAGACTGGAAATGCATTCAACAGCCTTGTTGGAAAGATACACTCCGGGGATCTTAGTACAGGATCAACTGTCAGCCAGAATATTCCGCTCGGAATTAACGGTGCTCCTCCTTTTGCCGCGGCTGTTGGAACAGAGGTATCCGTTATTCCGAAATATCCTGATTTCAACGCATCTGTCACTTTCAGCCTGACAATTGGTGTGGCTAATTCGATCGGCGTTAACTCAACGGTGAATGTCACCGGCCACTTCACTGCCCAGGGAATAATCAATTCTCTGGGAAACACGGAATACGTTTCCCCGGTTAATTATGCGATCGAGGATGGAACACTGTTTCAGGTTTACGGGACTACGCAACCTGCAAACGGTCTCGGTCCACTGCCACTTGGCATCAGCAATGGATCCGGGGGTCTTGGACTGCAGTTGGGTATATATGGCTTCAACGGTTCTTCTGTTACAGTGTCAGCCGTTCAGCCACAGATCATAAATCTTATTGTAAATTCTTCAGAGCATACTAATTACGTCGATGGAAGTCTTGCGTCACTGGGAGGAAACATCTACACTATTCATAACATAACACTCAATACGCTCGACTATTCCATTAACGGATCTCTGGCAAACGCCTGGGACTATGGTTTTTTCAACCAGTTCAACAACAGCGGCATAAACTACAACACTGTTCTGGCACTATCTTCATGGAATTTTTCAGCTTATAATTTAAGAGCTAATTATACTGGTTCCAACATATATATAACAAACAAATCACCTCTGTCACTGAACTCAGCCAGTGTGATTTTTGAATACCTGAAAGTTTCATGAGTTGGATCTTTTCAACAATAACACTTTCAAAGCTGAAAGGCAAACTTAATGTTAAAACTGTTCATATGATTCTATGGCTAAGGACAATTATCAACTGACTATAGATAAAATTTTCAGCTCGTCTGTGCGCAACAACCCTGATCAGGTAATTTCCTATCAGGGAAAAGTTAGCGTTTCCTATGCCGAGTTCAGGAACAGGGTATATGGCATAGCCAGAGGACTGATAAAACTCGGTCTAAAGAAAGGTGATCGGGTAGCAGTTCTTGACTGGGATTCTTTAAGTTATCTCGAAACCTATTATGCTGTTCCCCTGGCGGGAGGGGTATTGCACACAGTAAACATAAGATATCCGCCAGAATTGATTTTTTACACCATGCAGCACGCCGATGATAAATTTGTAATCATCAGGGATGAATTTGTCCCGATGATTGAAAAGAGCATACCTCTGTTTGATTTTGTTGACAAATGGATAGTATCTTCCGATAATGTTGGTTCCAAGATCGCATTAAAGGACGCCTATTCCTATAACGACCTTCATAAAATCGGTACTGATTCCAAACTGCCAGAATTGAACGAGAATGATCTCGCGACAATCTTCTACACTTCCGGGACGACGGGTATGCCCAAGGGAGTAAGTTTCACCCACAGGCAGATCATTCTGCACACGCTTGCTTCCGCAGCCTCTCTTGGCGACGAACCGATAAATATGAAAAGTACCGATGTCATAATGCCTCTGGTGCCGATGTTTCATGTGCATTCCTGGGGGATACCTTATACGGCATTATTGAAAGGCATGAAGTACGTTCTTCCCGGTAGGTATGACTTCAATGAGATTCCAAAGATCATGGAGAAGGAGCATGTCAATCTCAGCCTGATGGTTCCATCTATTCTTTATCTGTTGATGTTAAGCGAGAACAGAGGTATATTGCCAAAATTGCACCTGAGAGTCACTATCGGCGGCGGAGCCCTCTCCAAGGGACTGGCTCAGAAAGCTCATGAAATAGGAATTGAGGTTGCGACAGGATATGGTATGTCGGAAACTGCGCCAATTCTTACACTTGGGACCTACAACCGGAAAATCTCTGAAAAAAGTGAAGATAAAAAGTCCGAGTTTCGTATAAAAACAGGAATACCTGTGGCATTTGTGGATCTACGCGTAGTTGACAAAAGTGGAAAGGAAGTCCCGTGGGATTCCAAAAGCATCGGTGAAATCATAGTCCAGGCGCCATGGCTCACCAGCGAATACGTAAAGGATGAAAACAACACAAAGAAACTGTGGATAGATAACTGGATGCACACGGGAGACCTGGCCGTGGTGGATGAATACGGTTACCTGTCAATAGTCGACAGAGAGAAGGATGCAGTTAAGTCAGGCGGCGAATTCATACCCACAATAATACTGGAAGATATTATTAGTACGTTCCCCGGTGTCAATGAGGTTGCTGTAGTTGGAAAGCAGGATAGTAAATGGGGTGAGAGGCCAGTCGCTTTTGTCTCCGGCCTTAAAGTGATAGATTCAAAGAAGATGGTAGATCACCTAACCAATTACGTCAATTCCGGGAGAATCGCCAAGTTCTGGATACCAGATGAATTTTACCCAGTTGAGGCATTTGAAAAAACCAGCACAGGAAAAATAGACAAGAAGGTTCTCAGATTGAAATTAGGGAACCTCTGATTTCTCTTTTTTCAGCGCCTTCAGAACCTCATTGATTCCCTTTTCCAGTGGAATTGGATCTTTTATTATTGGATTACCAGCAACAAGCCTGTCTGCTTCTGACAGTACATAATCCTCGTACTTTACGGAAAACTTTTTCCCGGTTTGCTCTTCGACCATGTGAAGAAGCTGCATAACCGAGGTCCCCCTCCCGGATCCAACCTCATGATGTCCTTCTGGTATTTTCCCGTCTATGATCATCCTTATGGTCCTGACAACGTCTTCAACATGGATGAAGTCCCTTATGTGCGATCCGTCACCGTATATGATCGCAGGAAGATCATTAAGCGCTGCATTGCAGAACAGATAAACCGCTCCCTTTCGGCTCGTTGGACCGTAAATATTATAAAATTTGAGGACGTGGCGCCTGATGCCGTAGAGGTTCCGATAAAGCTCTATCCACTCAACTATCTGTTTCTTTGCCAGTGAATAAGGGTTGGTGGCTTCGCTCACAGATCCTGAAGTTGGATAAATTATAACGGAACCGTACTTTCTGGAGATTTCCAGCATCTGAAGCGATAGAACCATGTTGTCTCTGAAATACTCAAAAGGTTTCTCCCTGG
>JAJZOM010000269.1 GCA_021811505.1 Thermoplasmata archaeon
GTGGACACTCTGTGTACCCATCCAGACGGTAAGCCTGCTCCCGTCGTAGGCAGCAACCACACCTCTCGGTTCAATTGGATTCGTAGCTATTCTGTTATTCACAAATCTGTCTTCTATCTCTATCTGGGACCTCTCCGGATTGAAATCACTGCCGTACCATTTGTCGACTATTGTGTTTGACTTCAGGCCTGGATAAATTGGCTCGAAATTTATTGCCTCTTCTGGATCTGAAACAGCCTTCAACGGATCATATTCAATATCAACTGAATCAATCATATCTTCTGCTTCGTACTGGTTTTCAGAAAATACAGCAGCTACCGGTTGCCCGACATACCCGACAAAATTGTTCGCAAGAACCGGATGTGCAAGGCTTTCGAAGCCTTCGCTTGCTCCCTCCCCGACAGATGACACGCTTAGGGCGATATCCTTGCTCGTGATTCCGCCAGAGATTTTCAGAATTTTTGCCCTCGCATAAGGACTCCTGACGAAAGCAAGATGTATCATTCCAGGTAGGTTGATGTCATCTGTGAATCTTCCTTTTCCAGTGACCAGTTTTTCACTAAGTTCCAAGTTCATTCACCTCTTTGAACGAACAGTGATCTCCTGCTCGTTTTCGAGAGTATCTCCCTCTTCTTTCATCATTTCCTGGGCTTCCTTTATTGATTCCACAATACTGTCATATCCAGTACAACGGCAGAGATTCCCTGATATTGCCGCCCTGATCTCCTCCTCAGAAACGTTATTCCTGTTCTTGAGAAGCCAATATGAAGTGAGAATCATTCCGGATGTGCAGTAACCACACTGGAACCCCTGTTTATCCACAAATGCTTTCTGTACGGGGTGAAGTTTATTCTGCCCTCTGGTCAGTCCCTCTATGGTCAGGACTTTCGTGTTGTTCGCCTGTACTGCCAGAACTGTGCAGGACTTAACGGCCCTGCCGTTGAGAATAACTGTGCATGCACCACAGTTTGTCGTGTCACATCCTATGTGGGTGCCTGTCAGACCAACCACTTCTCTCAGAAAGTGTGCGAGGAGCATTCTGGGTTCAATTTCCGCCTCTTTCCTCTCGCCATTCACAATTATCGATACATGTTTCTTTTCCATTAAATCACTCTCCTCTGGCCCTTTTATGGGCATTCTTTATGGCATCTGCGGTAATCCGCCTCAATATCTCTCTCTTGTATTCCTCTGATCCATAGGAATCAGAAACCGGCTGGGCATCTCTTGCAACTATTTCCGCAGCCTGCTTGATAGTGTCCTCTGTAAGTTCTTTGCCTATAATGAATTTCTCAGCTTTTTCCATCTTCAGCGTTCTTGGTCCGACAGAAGTTGTTGCAATTCCTGACCTAATCACCTTTTTACCATCAAGTTCCAACTGGACAGCGACGGCCGCTACCGAGAAATTCCAGGTACCTTTCCTGAATTTCACGTATGACCCTCCTGAATTATTGCCCCAGAAAGGAAGCCGTATCTCGGTCAAAATCTCTCCTTGATCAAGCGCAGTCGTAAAAGTGTCAACAAAAAAGTCCCTGGCATTGATTTCCCTGCTCCCGTTCCTGCCTTTCGCGATCATTGACGCCCCGATTGCGTTCATAACAGCGGGGAGATCGTTGCTTGGATCAGCATGTGAAATATTGCCTCCGATGGTTCCCATGTTCCTGACCAGTGGATCAGCCATCTGTCCGGCTGCATCTGCCAGTATAGGGAATCTTTTCTTTATTATGCCAGAAAGTTCAATATCACAGTCCAGAGTCATAGCCCCTATATGCAGTGCCCCTTTTCTCTCGTCTATATAAGAGAGACCACGGATTTCGGAGAGGCTGATCAGGTAAGGTATAGTCGTTATTCTGGCTTTCAACAGCGGCACCAGGCTCTGGCCTCCGGCAAGAATCTTTGCTTCTTCTCCGTACTTATTCAAAAGATCCAAAGCCTCCTGAATATCAGTCGGTGCAAAATAATCAAAAGGTGGCGGTATCATAGCAAATGAACAATATTTCCTGATATTTAAAGGGATTTTTTATTTTTTAGGATTAATCTTAAAGGTTGCAAAACTTATGCCATGAGTTTTTCATCTCTGATGAAAGTCAGGCGTTCGCGTCTCACACCCGTGATTTCCGCAACAATGCTTATGGCGATCTCAAATGGAGTGACTGCCTTTATTTTAATCCCTATAGGGGTCATAATCCTGTCCAGGAAATCTGCGGGAACTCCCTGACTCTTCAATATCCCGAAGTCGTGATCAATTCTCTTCCTGCTGGCCATGAGACCTATGTATGCAACATTGTGCTTTGACAGGGCTTTCAGAGTCTCTATGTCGCGCTCTCCCTTAGTGAGTATTATTACAAAATCATCCTTGGTAAATTTGAAATTCTCCAGATTAAAGTCGAGATCAGATATAAGCTCATCAGGCTTTTCCGTGAGTCCCGGGGCATGATCAATAACAATGACCTTGAAATCCAGCTTTTTACCAAGCCATACAAGATAATCTTCAACCTCATCTCTTCCTCCCTGTCCCACGATCACCATGCGCTCAAACGGCTTGAATGGTTCAAGGAACACGTCTATGGTTCCCCCACAGAAAGTCTCAACGAAGATCTCATTATCTGTTTTTGCTGTCATCATGGCAGGAATTCCCTTGCCAGCATCCTCAAGGTGGATTTTGACAGTTCTTGGCTGTCCTGATTTCAGGACTTTTTCAGCCATATCAAGTATCACTGATTCGGGGCACGCACCGCCAAGTGTACCATAAATCACTTCCCCGTTGTATATAACTACCTTGAATCCAGGTTTTGCAAGTGAAGAACCCTCAGTGTTCACGACAGTGGCAACGACGAAAGAGCGACCTGCAGTGCTCATATCATGAATCTTGCTTGCGAAATCGTAGTTCTCCATAATTATGTTATTAAACATCCTATTAAATGCTTTTCGTGTTTTCAAGCATTTTACCTATTTTCACAGATAGGAGTATGATCTATCGAATAAGAATAGCGGGGGACAAACACTAGAAAAAAATTGAAACGGATGTTCCAGCAGGGTGAAAAATACAACCTGATTTTTACGGTTAAGGTAGATGTATTGTTTGACGCTTTCTTCCAGATGATCTGCTCAAAGCTGTTTTGGAATACGATTTCAGTACAGTAGGCAGACAGTTCAAGACATTGGCCACATTCAAAATGTTTCCCGTAAGCAATACCGATTTGTGGCAGGCAAGGTATATGTTTTATAGATGCTTACTCCAATCAGCATGAAAATAGCAGGAGTTATTCTGGCATCGGGATACTCCACCAGGCTGGGATCAGATAAACTCAATCAGGATCTCTGTGGCAAAACGGTAATAAGGAGGGTAGTCGACGATCTGGCTGATACCGACCTCGATTTGATATATATTGTAACTGGGGTCGGAAGCCGGATGGATTCATTACTCCTTGATTCTAGAATACGGTTGATTCAAAACAAACACGCAAAGGAAGGAATGTCTTCCTCGATCAAGGCTGCTATTGCTAACATCTCACCCGATGTAGATGCAGTTCTTATCACCAATGGAGATATGCCATTCTTCGGATCGGAAAATTACCGCAAGTTGATCGTGGAGTGGAGAGCTGAAGGAAGCAGTATAGTGAGTTCATCACTACACGGTATTCCCCGGAATCCGGTGATATTTTCGAAGGAATATTTCCGGGACTTAATGGAAATAACGGGAGATAAAGGAGGAAGGGAAATAGTTATGAAGAACAAAAACCGTGTCAAATTTATCAGCATTGAAAATGAAACCTGCTTTCTTGACATCGATACACGCGAGGATCTGGACCTTGCGAGAAAGATATGTAAAGAATCAATTGGATGACAAACTGCGACCACAGATCCGTGCTAACGAGGGAAGATATGGATTCTAAATCTATGCAGCAACAATTTTATAAGAGTACCACTTTTATCCTCACAGTTTGCCACCAATTAAGATACGAGAAGATTTGGAGAGCCTTTTTAAGGTTAAAACCGTTCTAATCATATCATTCATATTCACTTTTCTTCTCGAAAACCGCTATATCAAATTTCTGTCTGATCCAGCTCTTTCGGCTAGATTCACAACATTTTTCGCAAATTCGAATCTCCTCACCCTATACGGAACCCTTATTGGTCTCCTTCTGACTGCTTATGCGATGATCGTAGCAGTTATGCCGCTATTTTCGGGCGAAAGCCTTCAGAAGCCTATTTTCACGCAAATAAACAGGTTGTTCGTCTTTACCATTCTTGACGGAACAATGCTACTGATAATCTTCTTCACCGGTGGGTTAATCCCCTATGCTAATTCGTCACTGTTCATAGATGTAGAAATATTCTTCTTCCTCAGTCTGCTCATAGGGCTTATATTCTGCGTTCTCACAATCTCTGACCTGTTCAAGATAATAAGAAAAAGAGGAGCAAGAAAGTAACAACATTCTTGACATCCACACTTATCTGTTACTATTGTTTTATCTCAGTTGATCTGCTTGGCAGGTTGCTTTTGAAAGTTGTAAAGCTCATGAAATTAAATAACGAGTTTGAAAAGATGCGTATCCATTGGTGTTGTGCAAATCCACGGCAACGGTGTTGTGAAATTAAGTCGAAAGGTGTCACTGAAATGAATAATGCATCTTTACTTATGTTTTAACTTCGCGAAAAGCTTAGAAAAATCAAAAGAAGATGCCAAATAATGCGTAAATTCCCACAGAGTCACTAACCAGAGAAATTCTCTATTTCTTCCCTGCAGTATTTCTTCACGGCACCTGGTTTTCTCTATATATAGCGTGGAAAGTATCAAATCGATCATAACCAGCTTGAGTCATTCTACGGAAATGTGGTTCAGGGTAATGAGAAACTTATGAAAATTTCAGGAGAAAGAAAAATAGAATCGGAAGGCATAGAGGCTTGAAGCTAATGTCTCATAAAAGGCGAGAAAAGAAGCTCCCATTCCTGAGCATCACCTTTCTCATAACTTGTGCTTTTAATTTGAATATTCTTGAGATTCCAGACCGGTGCTGATATGAACAACATAACAGGGATAATTATTGTTGAGTTTACTATGACCGCAGTTCTGGGGTTGATTATTTATTATGTTCACAGAGTGGGAAAAAAGCTTCTTTTGAAAGAATGGGCGGTAATTATCCTTATACTATCCATGATGGGCGGAATGCTGGATTCTCTGTCATATTATTTTGTAAATCCTCAAACGTTCTTCAGCGCCATAATTGCCCTCAGTATATCCATGCTTTCAATGTCCGTTGCCATAGTCTACCTAGCATTCGAGGCAGCACGCTCAAAAGGTGATTTTAAGGTTCGGCACTTTTCTGCATGGATAACAGTTCTTCTCGTATGGAATGAGATATCGATGGCGTTGCTCTTATATATAATCGGATACGCCCCCTTATATTCCGTAGGAATAGTTAGCATCCCTGGATATGTTGTCAACGGGATCAATAATTACCTGTTCATTGCTCCAATGGCGGCAGAAATGATATTCTCAGTTCTGCTTTTCGAAAGTAAAGGACTGCAGTTAGTCTCCTACTCCTCCATAATAGTTATGTCGCTTTCTTCTCCAACTCTGCTTCCCGACCTTGTTTTTGAAGTACCCGGAACCATACTTACCATCGCCGCAATGACATTTTTTATGGTTCTCATATTTCAGGAGATATGGAAGAATCTCCCGACTCTCGTTATTAACGAGATCAGGTTCCTTGCAGGTCTGTTTCTTGTCTACGCACTAATGGCCTCCGGCATAGCACTTGGATTTCTTCTTACTGGCCCCTACTCATCAGTATGGTCTCCCCTTGCTATAGCAATGATCTGCGGTATGGTTTTTTATTTCTATACTATATTCAACGGGAATCAAAGCTGGAATCGAAAAAAGATCAATATTGGCTCCCTCTGATCTTCTCCTTCATCCAAGCCCTGACATCATAAGTAAAGATGTTGTTATGAGGGCACGCCTCTATGCAGTCTCCAACTCCAACGCACTTGAAAGATTTGAACTCACCTTTTCTTATGAAATTACCGGGAAGTTCCGTATTTCCAACGGGGCATGCGACGGCACAATCCTTTGTAGAGCAGGTTGAGCACAGAGACGAATTCTTGACTTTCAGCCTGAAGAATCCAAGGTGGCCGAAGAATTCGTTGAAGGAACCCCAGGCGCACCATCCCTGGGTAATGCAGGCATATGTTCCCATGAAAGGGATGGAGATAAAGACAACGTACCACAGGAAATTGAAGAAGAAGCTGAATAAGAACATTGTAACGTCAACATCAAGGATGGTAAAGGCAATGATTCCCGTACTGTTCAGATAAGATACTATTGCTGATATGAGAAGAAGGACCCAGACCCCCATTATAATGAGCATGAACAATGGCTTGACTGACGATCCCAGAGTTTTTTTCCCCAATCGAGATGTCCGGTTATAAGTTTTAAGGGTGTCATAAAAAGTTCCCTGATACATAACCGGCGCAGTACAAGTCACTGAGCAAATCTGTCTCCCACCAAACATGAATGAAAGAGCGGCCGATACCGCATAGGTTCCGACAATTCCTCCAAGGAGGTAAGAGGGGCTGACCGGCCCAAGCGTCCCAATACCCATGCTCCACATGTAGGGTATATACCGTAAATAAGAGGAAAACGGTGAAAATATGGGGAGATAAATGGCGTATACTGCAAATGAAAAAAGCATTATGGCGGATCTAGCAATATTCTCTCTGCTTTTCATGCTCATCATTTTGAAGATCACAAGGGAACCCATCTCTGTACCCATCATAATGAGAAACCATGGAGATCCGGTAACTATTCCCACTACAGCTATAAAGTCAGCAACTGCTCCCAGACCATAATAAGAGGTAAGGGGAGCATACCATGGAAGGGAGGATATGAATCCGGAAAGCCCTCCGGAAAATATGCCCGTATTAAAATCCAGGACCGCTCCCATGAGCCATTCCATCACGAAGGTAACCAGAAGGAATGTAAAAGTCCAGCCTGCTCGAGAAGTGTAGATGATTTTGGCTGACTGGGAAGTGTCCATTGCCTTGTATATGAAAAGTGCCATCCCGAGAATCATGGACAGTTCGAAAATAGTCCAGTCCCCATAAAGGAAGAATAGAAATTCTCCAACCATCATTAAAGCGAAGATACTCATCACCCAAACGGCTGAAGGAAGGTTCTGTGTTAGCGATGCCCTTGATCTGTATAGTGTTTCATAAATGAGAACAGTGGCTCCAATCATGGTAACGGCAGAATACCATGTTGAAAAGGTAACGTAAAATCCACTGTTCAGATCCATAAGCGGCGAAATTGCCATCACCGTCAGCATTCCGATCAGATAGTTTTTCAACGGTGATTTTTCTTTTTTCATGCAGTAGAACAGTGCAAATAGCATCTCAGCCAGCATGGCTGCCTGATACCAGTAACTGGTGGTTCCCTGAAGAATATTTCCTGGGGTGCCGCTGATAATTGAGTTGAACGTCTGTCCCATTGCCGCCTCACTGATTCCCATTAACAATGCAAATATGGACAGGACCAGTTTCCTGTGAATTTTAACCGATTCCCTGAATCTACTGAAGTAGATTATAAGAAAGAACCCAACTATCATGTATGCGGTGTTGACAAGGAGTATTATTGCAAGTAGCGACAGATTCGGGGAGGTAAAATAATATGGAAGAAAAATGAACATTGTCACCATGCCACCTGACAGATAAAGGGAAAAATTGAGCCAGGTATCTGATCTGTCATTTTTGATCCTGAATATCAGGAATATGGAGAAGAGAATCATCAAAGAAGCTAAAAATGTCAGTTCCATTATCAGAATAATAGATTCCATCTGGTCGGTGGACTGGCGAGAAATATAATAAGTTAGGCGTGTAAAAGTGTGCATTCAAACACACTAAAGAACAATTTTACACAATGTTCAAGCCTGCACGTGAGAAACGCTATATTTCAACAATTCATGACACTCCTGCCAGATTTAATTTCTTATCAAGAAGGGGATTTCACTTTGGGTGAAGCAGATCCGACAGTAGCAGTCTGGTATCGCCGAAGATAATTGTTGATCGACTGTTATCCTAAGGCCGGGTTATCGTGATTTCAGTATGCAGATTGATCGCCGCAGCTGATCTACTTGCTACCAGCGTGTTTAGGCTCACGTGCGTTGTCAGCCACATCAAAGGTAGCATAATCGCCCAGGTGAGCAGGGAAAACTCAATCTGCCCAATTATGGAAAATTCACTCCACAATGGTCTCTGGGTTATCACAGCGTAATAATACACTATAACCGGGATAAAACTGAATATAACAGTGATGAACTCATTTAGTATCTTTCCTACGGTTTCTCCAAGAATTTTGTATGATAAACCGAAAAAAACACCTCCAGTGAATACTGTAATGTTCATGAGTGCGAATATTGCAGGATTTGCATATGCATATCCTGTGAGGTATGGAAAATACCACATGGAGGAGATCACTATACCGAGACTTGCCATAATTATTCCTGCACGGTACGGGATTGAGGCCACTGGAAGAATCTTTGCCATGATAATCCCAAAGACGTAACCGGGCACTATCATAAGCATAGTAGATCCAAGAAAGAAAAGGGGGTTGTGCTGAAGAGAATAATAAACTCCGATTATAACGAGAAATTGTGGAGCAAACAGACATAAAACTGCAAGAGGAAAGATTATTTTCCCGCTGTATCCATTACCACGAATCCATGAGAATACAATGGGTTTTCCCTCCATGTAGAATTTTGTTGTAAGGTAAAATGTTGCTGACAGGAAAGCAAGGCTTTCGAGGATGAGCGGAAACAGGAAAAATGACAGAAGAAGGGCAGTCATAACAGGTAATAACGCGATCAACCCCTCACACTGGCAACTGAATGCACCGGTGAGTCCGTAAACCAGACTGCTAAGTTGTCTTCCTTTCAGCCCCTTTTCTCTTACCATAACTGAAACTATCCTGTAATAGTTTTCTGACACAAGCACAGATATTGCAAAAAACAGCGCATATTCTTCAGGGCTGAAAATAACCGCTAAATGAGGAGAAAAGACTACGACCCCTGCATAAAGGAAGAATGACCCTCTGCTGAAGGAAGAAGTCAGGAAGAAGTCCAGGGATGGGATAAATACTATATTATTGGAGAGTGAGCCAGAGGCAATCGTCACAAACTCGCCTATGTATAACATGAAAAGAAAAACTCCGATAAAGACGGCGAGCCTGCTGTTTTTCCTTCTGACGTATCTTTCACCGGATACAAGGGATATCGTTGCTGCGGCTGCAGGGGCAAAACTCAGTAAGAGCATAGGCAGATTACCTGAACTGAGTATCATAAGCAAAATGAAATTCAATGCTGCAAACGACTTCAGATACAGCTTCAGAGGAGAAAGTTTTTCAGGTGCGAGGGCACCCACAATGGGAATCACTGCTATGGCGAGAATTATTCCGTAGCGTTCGATTCCAAGATCACTGTTGAATATTATAAATCCAGCTGATGAACCGAGAAGGAAGTAAATTACTGTAAAAAGTGAAGTGATAACACTAAGAGATAATTCTAACTTCTGTGGCAATACTATGCTGTGTAAGGAGGCGGATTGTTTCTTTTCTTTACCAATATCAGGGGATTTCTCACTATTCAACATTCATTACTCAGCCTCCATAATATTGGAAAAAGAAATAAGATAATAAACAATTCCGGGCCTTCTCTGTATTTCAGGACGGGACCAAATTATTTTGTCATCTAGCGACAGGTTCAAAAAAGGAAAAGTGTGGAGTGTACTTTCTGGCTTCACTCCCCGTATGTAGCACTCCTGTATATTTTCAGCAAGGCTGCTGCAATCAGGAACAGAATTCCTAGGCCTATTCCATAAAGTGAACTTGACATAACAGAAGTAGGCGGAATAATGGAGATCTCAATGAATATAACGATTGCTGAAAGTGTGAATCCAGAGGCTGTCACTGTATATGTGCTTCCCTTGAGATAGTCTTCCCTCTCCCTTTTCCCGAACATCGCACCGCCGGTCTTTATGAACGCATAGATATACACCAGACATATGCTTACCACCATCAGTAGAAGGATCAGCGGCACTCCGTAGATTAGGAGATAGTTTGTGATCAGGGCAATGGCTAGAATGCCAACTCCAAACGATGACAAACCAAGAATCGTAAGCGCAATGTAGAGATTTTCCGGATTGGTAAACTTAATTGCTCCCTCTTCCAAGAGATGAGAAATAAGAAGGACAAGACCTACTATCAGGACTCCCGGCACGAGGAAGAATGCAAGAACCTGCCAAGTTGGTATAGGCACGCCAGGTGTGAGTCCACCCCATATTGTCAAACCTATCAGGTAAACTATCCCGATTATTCCCATTGAAACAGTTATCGGTCTTTCTCTCAACTTTAACGAATTGCTTGTGTCAAGATACGGAAGGGCCATGAGATACATCAGAGGAGGACCAACAAATACCACTGTTCCCCAGAATGGCCCGATTCCCTGAACCATCTCGAAATCAAGCTCCTTGTAAACAAAAAGCAGGAACCACGGAGGATATGGCGGAACATTTGCCGCAAGGGGATTCGTGGCTGCCACCTGCGGAAACGGCGAAAATAGCGCAGGGACACCGGGAAGTATGGCAAGCAGGGACGGGATCAGGATAATTGCCGAAATAATCAAAAGAGAGAGCTCCACCATATACAGAAGGTTGTTAGGGAACCATGGTTTGTATTCCGGGCTCCCCATATCAATAGCCGGCGCCTTGTAATCTGAATCTTTCCTTGCGGGCATAACGGTGTTGTATTCTGCCATGAAAAAGTGAAAAGAAAACAGTATTCCTATAGATGCTGCCAGCACAATATGCCATCCAAGCATCCAGTGAAATAGTGACAGATCTGTGCCGCTTCCGAAGAATAATGATCTAAGATAGACACCAATCACAGGAGCGCCTGCCGCGATACCTCTGCCAACATCGGTTGCATCAATGGCCAGAACATCTCCGCTCATGGAGTAACCGAAAAATCCTACTGCGATAGTGAGAAGGAGAAGAAGGATACCTGTGATCCACTGGTTCTTCCTTGGATTCTTGTATGCACCAACGAAGAAATTCCGGAGAAGGTGAATGTACGTTAAAACAATCATAATATATGCGCCGTAGAGGTGCGTGGTGAGAATCAATGATCCGAATGGAACATTATTGACAAAATTCTCTGTACTGGCATAGGCACTCGCAGGGTCATAATAGAAGAGTATGATCAGCCCTGTGAACACCTCGTACATGAATGCCGTCAGAACCATTGATCCTATCCAGTAAGATGAACCCCCTTTCTTTCTCATGTAATCTGGAACTTTTCTTGGCAGAAACTGTGGTTCATTCATTATCTTCGCAATCATGGAACCTTTTTTAGATCCGCTTTTCAACATATTTTTCACCTATTAAGACGTAGGAGTCCCAGTATTCTGTATTTTCGTCTGAGTGGTTGAAGGAAGTGGGTTGCCGCCGCTAAGGTCGTTGGTGTGACCGTATATCGTTGGCCCTACCATGTTTACGACTTTGTAAGTGTCGCTGGACGGATCATAACTCAAGACAGCGTTAGGCAACGGCTCCAGTGTAGGTCCGGTGACGATGCCAAAACCCTGATACGGATCGTAAGTGCTTCCGTGGCAGTTACAGTGTATCTTTCCCGGAAATGAACCAGAACCTGGCGGGTAGAAATGCATGATCGGTGGCTCACAACCGAGGTGCTGACAGATTGCACTCGATGCAACCACAGATTTATACGGTCCAACGCCAGGCGGGGATTGAAATGTTTTTCCTGATGCCGGAGATTTTACCGTCATGGATTTAACCTCTACATCCTTGTTGCTGCTGTCGCCTAGTCTGAGCAGGAAGTTCGGTTCTCCCTGGAGTGGATATTCAAAGGTAACGACTGAAGCAGAATTGACCTGTAAATCAGTTGTTTTAATGGGATTCCCGGAAGAATCCACCAGCGTCATGGTCGGAAAGCCTGAGGCAAGTGGCGACGACTGCGGGATAATAGTCTGAACCATCCCTCGGAGTCCTCCCACAACGGCGGCCCCAATGGCAATAGTACCCATGAACTTGAGGAATGTCCTTCTCTCAGGATTTGCGGACAAATCCTCTTTTTCCGGCGAGCTCATTAACATTCACCTGAATTTAAGATACCGTTACCTGTCCAGACATCCAGCCTGCCGTAGCCATTGCGCCACCCCATCCGTTCGTATCACTGCCACACGGCACATAACATTGCCATGTATACGTACCGGTCTGGTTAATGTAGATATTTGCGTGAACTATCGAATCTCCAGGGCTTGGCAGGTTTAGAATAACCTTCCCATTGGACAGTATGGTGAATGTGTGTGCTATGTCATAGCCTCCAGTGGAGTTACCGATCCATGGAACCTTTGAGATCAACATTCCCCCACTAACTGTAATGTTGTTGGAAACGTTGTTTGAAAGGCTCGAATTGATGTTTGTATTGTTGTAATAATACTCAACCCCACCAACAGTTCCGGTTACATTGGCATAGTTGGTGATATTTGATGTGGAGTCCGCATATATGTTAGCCTCAGTACCCTGTCCATCATAATCCACAATTGTTATGGAAATAAGTTTGTGAGATGGCAGATTTATGTTTGAAGCTGAGGCAAGACTGCCATTAGGTTCCAAGATATAAAATACAGGTTGGTGTGGTTCTGTGTTATTGTAATAATTCTCTGATGTAACCACCAGTGTAAGAGATGTCTGTTGAGGCAAAGCCGTTGAACCGGCACTGCTTACGGAGTGATAGTAAATGGCTCCTATTCCAATTCCGCCAACTACAATAATCGCCGATATAATTGCATAAAAAACTTTTCATTCATAATAGTTCTCTCCCGTTTTTATCATGTGCAAAGGCATAAAAAGATTCCCATACGGGAAATTTATGCTCACCTTTACGACATACATAGGTAAATACCTTGAAAGGCAGACAGTTGAGAAATATAATAAGTTAAGTGAGTAAGGATGAGTATAGTAACACACATTGGAACAATTTTATTCAGCTGACATATATGTATATGGAAAAAGGTAATGGATAGGACTTCTGACAAAACTATATAAAGGCGCTACAGAGTATCCTGATGTACCGGCTCAAGGTGTACAAAGAATGGCAAGAATAAATGTCAGTATGAAGAATGAGTTGCTCAAGAGTATCAATGAGGAATCTGAGAAATCCGGAAAAACCGTGAGTTCGCTTCTAAGTGAAGCTGCAGTCATTTACCTTGAAACAAAGAAGGTTTGGGTAAGGGCCGACGAAATTCTCAGTTCCTTAAAACTTTTGGGGATAATGAAGGAGATTAATTCTGTGCCTATACCGGGAATCCTTCTCGACAACCTGATAAAGATAGCATTCAACAACTCAGAGGAGGAAGTGATTAAGCGATGGTACGAAAGAGGCCAGGTTATAGGAGACATTCTGAAGAAATACTCTCACAACCTCAAGGATGTGGTAAACTTAATAACAGAATATAGCCCTCTACTTCCAATGGATATCTTTGAGGTTGAGATGCAAGGCGATGTGACTTCCATGGTTATTTCGGGTGCCGGATACAGCATCGAAGCTGCCAAATGCACTGCGGAGGGGCTCCGTGGCTTCCTGAAGTCCTATGGATATTCCACTGAAAAGATTGAATTCTCCGAAGGTTTTGTAAAGATAGTTGCTAAACCTACCGTCATTTCATCGTGAATTGCATCCCATATTATTTCTCAAATCGATCTCCTGAACCATTGATGTATATCGATGAACTCCAGAAAAGTTTTTTATGCCCTGGTTCCCGATCTTTAAGTGATGCAATTGGATTTTTTCACAATTACCGTCGTATGAAAGCCCTTTCATTCATAATGTAGTGAAATCGCGACATACTTTCATATCTTCAAGTTCGCTTTTCGGTATCATGTCTACGGCCTCGCCGCATACTTCGATATTTGGGCTATAGTTCCTTAAGAAAGTCTCTAACGTTCCTGATCCTGCCGTTCTTTAGATCTTCCCCGCTTTAGGACTCTAGTCAAAAAGGAACTGCTTACCAGGTCGAGACATCCAACGGACACTCGTGCTTATATTCTGAAGGTGACCGATGCTGGTTTAGAGTTGGTGAACAGGGCAATTATTTTCGTTGAGTCTACAGACAAAGATTTCTTTTCTGTTCTGGGAAAAGAGGATATTTCAAATTTGGTGAGGATGCTCTCCTTGCTGAGCAGACAATGAAACAATCGCAGGAGAAGATGAGGACCATGACCTGAATGGCGCCAGGTTTTACCTATTACACCCGATATGCTAACTTATTCTCGTCAAATAGCCTTCCGTAACCGATATTCATGAGCGTATCTGAAGAATTCCCCCCGAGGCTGAGATACCATATTCTGTACTCTTTCCGTAAAGGTGTCATTCTAGATCTGAACTTTTTCGCACCAGCACCTTAGAGCTCGCAATCTTATGTAAGTTCATATCGTCTGTCACTAGCTCGTAACCTGTTTCAATAGCGGAAACAAGATAAGATGAATCATAGAATGTCAGACCCTCTTCTAAGGACAAACTTAGAGTAGAATCTGGAGAGGGTATGACCAGTTCCATGGAATCAAGTAATTCAAATAGAACAGCACCAGATTCCTTTGCTTCTTCTTTTGAAATCCTATTTCTAATTTTATGATTTTTCCACAGAATGTTGCCCATTTCATACTTGGCAAGGGGAATCGTTGCTCCGACAACAAGTATACTGTACTTACCACTCTGAAAGAGATTAAATATTGCGGAAGCGTCCAGTAGGTTCATCTTTCCCTATCTTCCCGAATATCTGACACTATTTCCTCTAACTTCAATTTCGAGATTATTGGTCTGACTTTCTCCATTCTCTCGATTAAGCCTTTATTTTTGGCTCTCCTTATTTCTTCCTGCACAGCCTTTCTAATGATTACGGTGGGATTCAGTTTGAGTTTCTTGATTTCTTCCCTTTCTTCTTCTGAGATTTTTGCAGAAATTGTGGTATACTTTTTCATAATACTAAATGTATTACAAATACTTCAATTTTCTGTATTACAGTTCGACAAGTAGTTCAATATGTGTTTTATTATCAATTCTCGACTGGTCCATTCTAATTGTGCTCCGCTTTGGTTCATTGTGGGTACCAAGATTTAACCATCACAAAGCCTCAATTACCTGTAAATATTTTTTATATACCCCAAAGATCTAACAATAATGACTCTAACTTTTTAGGTCCTTTTGATCACTACATCCATGATTTCCTTCAGATATGGTACAGATGAGGATCGTGGTGCCAATAATGGTAGACATAAGTGAGAAATGGGTAACCGGGGGGGAAAATATATGATCATAGAGATCAATTAGATGCTGAACGGGATATTTTCGAAATTGCAGCAGTTCCAGCACGCTATTAAAATCAATAGCTGCGATCATTATCAAAACCTTATATCAGTAAATTGCAATGCATGATTATGGTTGCAGAAGATAAGCTGAAGTCCGCCATAGTAAATTCCAGGAAAGTTTCAGAGGACGGCTCACTCGTTATTTATGATCTGACAAGAGACATTGATTTTTCAAATCCAAAAATTGTGGCAAGGGCTTTGTCCGAGGTATTCTTTGAAAAAGATGCAATGAGCTGGTTCAAAGTTAATGACGACCAGGTAGATTTTGAACCTACATACAAGGTTCGCGTAGTTCTGGCAGAGGAGCATAACCGTCAGCTAGAAAACACAGTGGATGACTTCCTCAAGGATCTGCAGAAAGAGGACATTTCCAAGGTCTACTCCAAGCAGATCAAGGAAGGTGCAAGCCATGCCTCACATATTCAGTCAGCAATGGCCGTCGGTGCGATCACGTCAGCCCTATTTCGGCATTCAGAGAAAAAAGTCTATGCAGACTCAATTAGGGATGATCTCTTTGTTGATCTTCTTGAAAAGCTCGAAATAAGGTCACTTAATGACAAGGATCTTATGGACTGGAAGAACCTACCACTCTGACAAAATTTAAAAAAAGTAAATTTAACAATCCCAGCCTTCTAATGATCTTGTTTCTTAGCGCCCATAATTTTTGATGCCACATGGAGCTTGGAGAAAAATCCACTCCTCATCTATATCATGGAGCAAGAAAGACACATTTTGGACCGGTCGACATCTGCTTATGTTTTAAGGGAATACCTCAATCTTGCCGCTTCTTCATCGAGTTATTATTGGTCATAACCTTTGTACATCATAAACTGCTGTTGATGGATTAATACACAACCAAGTTTATCAATAGTTTTTGACCTCTACACCGTCTATGCCAGAAAAATGTTTGGTGTTCCTGGTGAGTACAGGTTCCTTCTTAAATTTACAAATGCCTGCAATCATAGCATCCTCTGGATCCATTGTTGTTCCGGATCTGCGTCTTTCGGCATATATCTTCCCCGCTTCTTCCGCAGATTCCATTTCAAGAGGGATTATAGGAAGTCCGCCAATCACATTGATAACCCTTCTTTTTTCCTCTCCTTGTTTTATGCTAAGAGAAATGTCG
>JAJZOM010000272.1 GCA_021811505.1 Thermoplasmata archaeon
TTTTGTCTAAAGACCCACTTATGTCGTTAAATTCATTAATTGAGAAACTATGAAGCGTCGAACTCATGGCAAAACCTAAAGATACACCATTATTCCAGGAACCTGAATTTGACGAAAAAGAGTACCTGACATCTGAAAAGGAAAGGGCAAGAGCCGTGATTCTGATATTCTTCATCGGAGCGGTTAGCGGCCTTATAGCCGGCTATCTGCAGCTCCAGGGATATGTGGTCTTCTCGGTATTGCTGATGATTGCAATACTGGTTTTCCTGAGCAAAATTGTGGGCTTCTTTGGCATAAGGGTATCTGAAAGAACCTCCCACAAGGTGATCAATTCAGCGGTTTTCATACTGACCTGGCTAGTTTTCTGGATAATATTCCTGAATCCCCCTCTAAATACAGTGTCAGCTCCGCAGATCTCGACCCCACAGATACAGACCTCATCAGATCATTGGACCAACCTTACCGCTTCCTCCAGCAATATTTACAACGGCCAGACTGGACCACACAGCTACAGAGTTGATCTAACTTACCGTTATCCAGTGAATGTTACCGGATTTACATATTATTCCACTGCAGGGGGAAGCACTGCGAAGCTTGCTTACTCTTTCCACAATGATTATATCTATTTCAATTACACCGGGAGTGTTTCCAATGAGATCATCTTCCAAGTGTACTGGACATCACAAAACATCTCCCCATCTCAACCCCTGACTTTTGAGATGGTTTTTTGATGGAAAATAGATTAATACCCATGCAATAAGGGGAAACAGAGCAGGTGTAGTGTAGTCTGGTCTAGCACGAGAGCCTTCCAAGCTTTCAACCCGGGTCCAAATCCCGGCACCTGCATTCCTTTTAAAAGTGTAGTGATACAGCCATTCCGGTACAATCATTGTTAAGTGCACCAGCAACCCAGGTGATCTTCAATATTGTGTCGGGGGACATGGTTTCGATGCAACCAATAAGATGAAATCACCGCAGATTGCGTCAACCGAAACGATGAAGAATGACGGGAAAGCCCAGATGTGCCGTTAAACCATATTATTAATTATTTGGAATAATTTTAAAATGTGATGTTTGATGTGGCCTTGACATTCGACATCAACAGCTACAAGCATTTCCACAAGTCTTTGCACAGACGGTAGTTTGACACAGCATGTCATCATCAGACCGAATTGATCGCGTTCCCCTTTTGCTGAATATCCGTCTGCGTTTCCGGTAATCTCTTTTTGCAGATTCGATTCGTTCCATTGCGTTCAAGCGGCCATGAATCCCATACTCTGAAGTAACAAACTCCTTGAGTCCGCGCCTGTGTATGTCATGCTTTTCCTCATTGAGAGTTTTCATCAGTTCAAAAGAGACGAAGTTCAAGGTTTCACCTCTTGATCGAACCTTGCAAATCGGACCGTAATTTTCAACTTGCGGAAGAATGTCATTTGTAACCCCTGACAGTAATGCTGAACATCCTGATCTTTTCCTGACTGTGGCTGAGGGTTCCGTATTCGTGCCTCTCAACTTCTTCCACTCTGCTGAATCCTGATTTCCGAATCATGGAATAGTATTGATCAACCTGTGCCGCCCCTGTCACGCAGCTCACATAAAGATCTGTGTTTTCAACCAATTCCTTTGGTATATTCTGTTCGCTCATGATGTCGGAAATAACGAACCTGCCCCCGGGTTTCAATATTCTGTAAACCTCGTCGAATACCTTCTGCTTGTTTGGCGCAAGCGCCAGGACGCAGTTGCTTATAACCAGAGTGGCAAAGTCGTCTTCAAGTGGAATGTTCTCAATATCCCCCTTGAGGAACATTACCCTATTTCCAAGCTGGAGTTTCTCCGCATTTTCCCGCGCTTTGATGATCATTTCATCGGAGAGGTCTATTCCTACGACCTTCCCGGACTCACCTGCACTTTTGGCTGCCATAAGGCTGTCAAGGCCAGCTCCCGATCCAAGATCCACTACGATGTCACCGGAAACTATTGAGGAGAGACCAACAGGATTGCCACATCCGAAAGACTGTTTTCCTGATTCCTCACCAAGACCCTCTATTCCATGATCCAGACTCCCGGAACAGCAGGAATCACCTCCGGAGCAACAAGATGCAGTGAAGATGGGACTTTCGCTGGAAGCGATCCCTGAGTCGCAGCACCCAGACTTCCCGGATATACGCCGGGAATACTCTTTTACGATTTTCTGTTTTAAATCATTCTCCAAGTTGACTACCTATCTCAGTTAGTAAAAAGTATATATATTATTTTTTTCTTACTCTTACTGGTAGTAGATGAGTGGACAAACTTGGAAAAACGTTGACATAGATACCGTCAGCTATGCATCTTTACTGGAGAACCTCCTTCCAAGAATGCTTGAAATAGGGCTGCCTTCCAATGAGACAAAGGTTTATCTTGCGCTGGTCGTTGAACCGAATATTCCGGCATCGCGAATATCTGAAGTGACCGGGATCCCGGATTCAAAAATTTACAGTTTACTGGATAATGCGGCTAGAATGAATATGATCGAGGTACAGTACGGAGTGCCGAAGCTGTACAGGACCGCAAATCCCCCATACTTCCTATCAAAGGTCAGGGATAGGCTGAAGGAACGCTTTGAGAATGACATTTCCACTTGTGACCTGGTTGAGGCAAAGTTGCATGATCTTTATTCAAGAATGGAACAAAAGCAGGGAGATGAAGAAGGAATAGAAATCGCCTACGTTGTCAAGGGGGAGGGAAACATAATCTCTAAGATGAAAGAGATGGCATTGTCAGCCAGGGAGTACATAACTGCAATATTACCAGATCGTAAATTGTTCAGCGTAATCAGGGAAGCACTCCTCGAAGCGAAATTGCGGGGAGCTGAGATAAAGATTGCCCTGCCTGAAGAGGCTTATGAAGAATTGAAGAGGAGGGAAACTGACCAGCTTCTCGCCATTCATACACTTACTCCGCAGTGCAGCGATACTTGGTTTATTGTGGCCGACGGGCGTATTCTGAATGTCTCCAGGAGCACTTCCGATGAAAGCGTTTCGGCCATACTGACCAGGGACAGGATACTGGTGCAGATGGCAGAGGCTTACTTTGACAATCCAATATGCTGCTCAAGATAACGGGAGAAACCTGATCCCTGAAAATATTAAGGCAGGGGAGCGTGTCATGGGGGAGTTAACCTTCCAGCATAATCCCGTCCATCCCTGCTCAAGCTGTTAAATCGCCCAGGAACGCCTTCATTGTGTCGTCTGATGTTCTTTCCAGGAAATCCTTGCCTTCGCCGCTTGCAACTATCTTCCCGTTGAAGAGCAGTGATGTGTAATCAGATACTTTCC
>JAJZOM010000062.1 GCA_021811505.1 Thermoplasmata archaeon
CTAAATTTGTCATAAAGAATCGCGGCAAAATCGTCATTATTTTTGTGGTATCTGCACTGCTGTCCGGATATCTATATATGGTTACTCCTACAAACATGGACTTCTTTGACCTGGTTCCACCCAGCGGAGGTATTCAGGCCATTAAAGTTGTGAACAGCAGTTTCAATGGCGATGTCTTTGACAGGGGATACATAATCATGCAGTTTAGCAGCCCAATCGTGCAGAATTCGACCTACAACGCTACTGAAATGAATATGGTGACCTCCGTGGAGAAGGCACTGCTTAACAACTCTGAGGTAACACAGGTATACGGACCGACTTTTCCATACGGCACGTATAATGCGTACAACCTGAGTTCTATTCCATATAGATACCACAATGAATATCGTTCTCAGATCAACAGCTATATCGGAAGCGACAGTCATTATGTGATAATTGATTTCCAGTTGCATACACTTGCCTGGCTAGCCCCTCCTTCCAATTTTGTGAATAACCTTCAGAAGATTTTACCGTCTGCCTCCGGCGTTTCTTATCATATCTACATCGGTGGTTTAACCGAATCATTGAACAATTCCTATTCGTACACGCTCCAGAGTTTTGTAAAAATGGTTCCAGTGCTCTGCATTGCTATATTTGTGGTGCTTTTTATCCAACTGGGATCCGTATTCACTCCAGTAAGGCTGATAATAATGGTGCTTGCTTCGGTAGCAATTTCATTATCGCTCTCTTACATTTTACTCTACTATATTTTTGGTATGCCCATAATAATATTCCTGCCTATGTTTACTGTCATCACGCTTCTGGCCGTTGGGCTGGACTATGACATATTCATGGTGGCCAGGGTGAGGGAAGAAGTGTCGAAGGGGAGAAGCGACCGTGAGGGAATCCATACAAGCATTAAGGAGAACGGCGGCGTCATCATCACTCTGGGTTCACTACTCTTTGCAACTTTCGGTTCACTTGCCTTCAGTGGGATAGGCATCATGGAGGAAATTGGCGTAGGACTGGCACTGGGAGTGCTCATTGATACATTCATAAGCTGGCCCTTTTTTGTGCCCTCAATTATGCTGTATCTGGAAAAGTTCAACTGGTGGCCTTCGAGATTTAAGCACGATACATACGATGCCGTGAAGTGACCTGACATTGAACTTAATGAGCATTGCCGGTCACTCCCCTTATTTTTGTGCTGGAAAGCTGAAAAATTTTGGTACGATACAATTCTGTAAGTAACAGGTTAGTGTTATGAAGCTGAATCCGCAGTTTTCACTGATCTTTCCACTCTCTCTTCCATCTTTTTCTTTCGCTTCCTGTCCATCCATTTCTTTATTTCGACCGGCCCGTCCGCCATTATGTTGCTCTTCCTGATCCTGGAGGTATACGAAACGGAAGCAAGGGTTTCGTATACCCTGTCTCCGCTTTCCGATCTTGTTCCACCATTTGTCTTCCTGTATATCACCGATGGCCTGAGTGCCCTTTCCGCCCTGTTGTTTGTCGACTCAACCTGCGGATCCGTGACGAATTTGAAGATCCACTCCTTCCTCCGTTTGAGGAGATTTTCTGCGAAATCCCTGCATTTCTTATGTTCGTAATCGGAATCCAGAAAGAACACGAGCTTTCGATGAAGCCTCTCAACGTCCTCCATGGTTCCATGGCCCCTGAGCGATTTTGCCTCGTCGTATACATTTTTCAGGGACCTGAGGATCCTGCCCCCTTCGTTGCCGTAGAACTTCTCAAGCTCCTTTGCATCACCCTTGATGTGGGATTCACAGTACTGCTGATCGTTTCCGGTCTTCTTTGCGAGGGTTTCGAATGCACTGTGGCGATCATGGATATCGGTACCATTGTGCTTTCCCAGCACTGCAAGCGGCACATCATGTCCGTTGGATCTGGATATCCTGAATATTGCCTCTCCCCTTGTCACGAAGGTCCAGAGGTTCTCGTTCCTCCCGTCATTCCGCCATGAGGTGGAATCCATGTGCCGGTATGGGGAATCCCTGATGGTTTTCACAAGATCATCATACCTGTCCCCGAATCCTTCTGTGAGCGATTTCAGTATGTTGAACACCTCGCCCTCCGACACCGTGATACCAAACAGGCCCCTCATTGCACTGGAAACGTTCTCCTCGCTCATCCTCATCCCTATCTTGAGGTAAGCGACGGCAAGCATTGCCCTCAGGGAAAGACGGGCATTGGGAAGTGCATCCCCGATCTGCGGTTCCACCATGATCCTGCACTGTTTACAGTATCTCCTTTCGATCCTGTATTTTGTCACAATGGTTTTCGGTATGGGTATGTCCTCTATTATCCGTTCACGGATCTCCTGAACCCTGCTGAGCTTCGATGAGCAGACAGGGCATCTGTGTATGGAAACCTTTTCCACCCGATCCACGTGATCAGGGGATCTGCGGAAGAATCCCCTGTGGCCCTTCTTCTGTCCGGGTTTCTTTTTTTCCGCGGGTTGCGGGGGAATCTCAGGTTTGATCTCGTAGGATTTGCCGTTCTTCTCGCCGATATTGGAGGGGTGCCGTTTTTTGTATTCATCAAGCTGTTCCTTCAGTTTCTTATTCTCATCTTCCAGTTCACCTATCTTTCTGTCCTTCCACTTCTCCGCCTTCCTTAGGGCATCGATGATTCTCTGATCTCTCGGTGTTTCTGCAAGAAGATTAATCATGTTATTAATATAAAGCAACCGTTATATATTGTTCTTCCTGTTCCGCACAATACGGCTTCCGGAAACAATTTAACTTCAGAACACTAACCTGTTACTTCTGTAAGAAAAAACTATATATCAACGTCCAATTTGGTTTTGAAACCGATGAAAACCTATCTAAAAGTAAACTTTTCAAGTGAAGGAGCCAAACCCAGCGAGGTTATAAATAGGTTGAGGTCTCTGGGATTTAAGCCCGTAATAGGAGAACAGGATCTGGTCTACGAGTGGGGAGATAACGCAACCACTGAGGATTCGATCTGGTTTGCAGACAAAATCCAGGCGACTCTGGAAGGCTTCAGAGTTATGTTCCAAATTGAGACGCTTAACGATTAATATTTATAAGGCAACCTCCGGATATCTCCGCAATTGCTGCAGGCTACAGTGCATATCCCGTTTTTTATTCTTATCCGTGTATCCCTGTCGTAGGGAAGACCACAATTTTTGCAGTATGACCGTTTGATTCTTGGTGGAATGGTTATATCCATTCTCTCGGCTATCTTTTCTGAAAGCTGGATATATCTCTTCGCAAGTACAGGGATACACGGATAAGAATAAAAAACGGGATATGCACTGTAGCCTGCAGCAATTGCGGAGATA
>JAJZOM010000040.1 GCA_021811505.1 Thermoplasmata archaeon
TATGGCGATCATAAATTATAATAAAATATTGTATGTAGTAAATAATGCACTAACGTTTAAATAAAGTGCCTCAATGCACGAATACATGCTATCATTACAGGAAAGAGAGATCATACCGGACAACTGGTACAACATTGTTCCGGATTTGCCGCAACCATTGCCGCCACCGGTTGACAAAGACAATGAACATTCCTCCATAGAGCTCCTGAACAGGATTCTTCCAAGAGAGATACTGAAACAGGAATTTACTTTTCAGAGGTATACGAAGATTCCCGAAGAAGTGCAGGAATTATATGCGCAGATTGGCAGGCCCACGCCTCTTTTCAGAGCGAGCGGCCTTGAGAGGTTCCTGGATTACAGGGGAAAAATCTTCATAAAATATGAGGGAGCAACAATCACCGGATCGCACAAGATAAATACTGCGATACCGCAGGCAATCTACGCAAGGAATGAGGGCGTCAAGGGAGTTGTTACTGAGACAGGGGCCGGACAGTGGGGAACAGCAACCGCCGTTGCTTCTTCTTTTTCAGGAATTAAGGCAAAAATTTTCATGGTGAAGGTGAGTTTCCAGCAGAAACCCCTGAGGAAACAGATAATGGAACTTTATGGTGCCGAAATAGTGCCAAGCCCTTCAACTGAGACAAAATTCGGGCGTTCAGTCATTGAGAAGAGACACGATCACCCCGGAACCCTTGGAATCGCCATCAGTGAAGCGGTTGAATATGCACTGGAACACGACATGCGATACATGCTCGGTAGCGTATTCAATTCTGTGCTGACCCATCAGAGCGTCATCGGCCTTGAAACAGAAAAACAGCTTGAAATTCTCGGCGAGGAGCCGGACGTACTCATCGGGTGTGTTGGTGGAGGCAGTAATTTCGGGGGTTTTACATTTCCCCTGATCAAGAAGTTTCCTGAGGCTGAGGTTCTGGCGTCTACTGCTGAAGAGGTTCCGAAATTTACCCATGGTGATTACAAATATGATTTCGTGGATTCCGCCCAGACACTTCCGTCAGTCAAGATGTACTCACTGGGGTCTGACTTTGTGCCGGAGAAAATATATGCGGGAGGATTGAGGTACCATGGTGCGGCTCCGTCAGTTTCCATGCTTGTTAAAACCGGAAAAATCACACCCAGCGACGTGAGCGAGGAGACTGTCATCGACGCACTCAGAATATTTGCCAGAACACAGGGCATTGTCGCTGCACCGGAATCCGGACACGCACTTGCCACAGCAATTGAGTATGTTGTCAGTCACAGGAATGACAGGAAGAACATAGTCGTAAATGTGAGCGGTCATGGACTCCTGGACATGTCCATATTCGACAGGTGAACATAATGAAACCGCTGGTGCTCTATTTCACGGCCAATTATCCTTCAAGGGAGATACTTTCGGAATTCATTGCCAGACTGGATACGAGCGTGGTGAAATATGTGGAATTAGGTATGCCGACAGACAATCCACTGTATGATGGTCCCACAATAAAGGGAACGCATGGCACTTCCCTGGCTGATTTCAGGGACAGTGACCTGAAGATATATTCTGACCTCCTTAGGGAACACGATATCAGGACCTACCTCCTGGTATATTACCATGAATTGAGGAAGAGGGGGCCGGGATTCCTGCACTACCTCCGTGATATCGGGATATCCGGCCTGATAATCCCGGACCTTTTCATAGATTATTTCGACTCCGGCACTGAAGTGATCAAATCATTTCCGGAAGGCCTTGAATTCATCCCGTTCTTCAACCCGGCAACACCGGACAGCGTAATAAGAACCGTGGCAGAAATGACCAGTTCATGGGTATATTACGGTCTCCAGCCATCCACCGGAATCAATGTGCCGTTTGATCTCAGGGAGGTCTCAAAAAGGATTCTTGAGATGGTTCCGGGGAGGGAAGTAAATTTCGGCTTCGGAATCCGGACAGTGGACCAGGTAAGGGAGATTATGGAACTTGGTTCAAACGGCGTAGCCATTGGAACTATGCTGATTCCGATGCTGAAGGGGAACCGGATAGACGACTTTGTCGAATTTCAGGAAAAAGTGAGGGAGATGATGAAAGTTGTCGGATGAAAGCATGACCTTCCAGGAACTTCCGGAGATGGATGAAAGTTCGGCATTCAGGCTAATGAACAGCCTTCTTCTCAATTCAAGCGATGAAACCAAGGCGGCATTTCTCGCAGCCCTCCACAGCAGGGGAGAGACAGGTGCTGAGTTATCCGGATTTGTGAGGGCTCTCAGGAATACGGCAACACTAGGGAAAATACACAACGTGATGGACATAGTCGGAACCGGTGGAGACGGCAAGAACACCATAAATGTCAGTACAGCTGCCTCGTTCGTTGTATCGTCACTCGGAATCAGGGTAGCCAAACACGGGAATTACGGGGCAACAAGCAACAAGGGAAGTGGCGATTTCCTCAGATTCCTTGGCTATAACTTTGAAATGGACCAGGAAGAGCTTGCCAGGCGAGTAAACGACACTAACTTTGCCTTCATCCTCGCCCCTCTATACAATGCAAACTTTGCAAAATTTGCAAAAGCCAGAAAATCCCTCCCTCACAAAACTGTTTTCAACTACCTCGGTCCGATAACCAATCCCGCGGATCCTGAAAACCTGGTTCTTGGGGTCACTCACGAAGAAATAAGCAGACTTTACTCTAATTTCATGATTAAAAACGACAAGAGAGGCTATATTATTTATTCCAGGGATGGAATGGATGAAATCTCTCCAGAAACGCCCTCGATGATGACAATTATCAAAGGATCCGAGAGTGAAAAGATCGAGATTCACCCGGAAGACATTATTGGAGATAAAATCAGGATAGACGAGGTATCGGCCACTGAACCTGCCGATTCGTTCAGGATGACCCTGGAGGGCATATCAGGCAAAAGAAGAAATGTATCCCGGTTCATCGCACTGAACGCCGCACCCGCACTGGTTTTGAATGGAAAGGCAGGTGAAATCCTGGATGCCTACGACATTGCGATGGAGGCCATTTCTTCCGGCACAGTGGCAGATCACCTGGACAAGATTATGGGGGATTGCAGGAGATGAGGAGGCACACCCCATTCGTGAAGATATGCGGCATCACTAACCTGGAGGACGGCATTGCCGCTCTTGAAGGCGGGGCGAGAATACTGGGGGTTGTCCTTTCAAACCTTTCACCGAGAAAGGGGAGCCAGGAGGTTATTCGTGGCCTGAAAAATGTCGGGGCAGAAGTTGCTGGGGTATACACAGACATGGACTCCATAAGGGAATCGGAGATGAACGAAGACTACGTGCAGATCCATTT
>JAJZOM010000064.1 GCA_021811505.1 Thermoplasmata archaeon
ATCTCCTCACTCCACTTCACGGTATTGTTCGTCTTGATTAGCCCGTTCAGTTTCAGCATTCTCCTTACATCGAGTTTTTTGTGCTTTTCCTTTGCCAACCAGTACTTCATCGCCTGGTTTAGTGCCTCTCCAACATTCATATTCTCTTCAAGCGCCTTTTGTCTGAACCGTTTGTATATCTCCTTGTTGGTTTTCCTAACAACAAGGACATCGCTGCTATCATTGATCCTCGTGTTGGTCATAAGTATGACATGTATAACTCGCTATAAATCTTTGTCTGTCTTATTTGCAGCTTGAGGATAGAGTGGCGTTAATTTCCACGCGTAATATCCCCATCTCCTTCCGTCTTTCAATATTGCTCTGCTGCGTATCAGTTCCTTTTTGAACTGTTCTTTCTCCATGAGACTCAGGAAATAATTCAGGCCTCCAGAGTCACCATAGAAAATCAGTGTCCTGCCCTTCTCAGTTAAGTGGTTCTTAACAATTTCAAATAAAGCCGTCATAGACTTAAAATTCTCATCGGCAACAGACATCTCCCGTAGGTCTCTGGGAGTGAATCATCTGAACGGTGGGTCAAATATTATGAGGTCAAACCTCCCCTTTACGTTTTGAAACAGGTTACTTTCAATGAATTCTATTCTGTCGGCAACACCATTTCGCTTGGCATTGTTTTTACCAGCCTCTACTGCAAACGGATTTATGTCAACGGCAACGACGTTAGTTGATTTTGAGGCTGCTAATATTGCGTTGACACCACATCCCGTGACCGTGTCAAGAACTCTGTCACCATCATTGACATCTTCCAAAATACTTTTTCCAAGCAGTTTGGACATCCAGGCAGGTGGAGACACTTCCTTTGGAACTATGAATTTTCGCTTTAGGTACTGTCTTCGAATCTTTTTCTGTTCTTCCATCATTGCGTATCCATTATTGTGCCACTTGATTCTAAGTTCGACTTCATCTTTTGACATCATTGGTTTGTATGGCATATCGTACCTATCCAATTCTTCTCATTGGTATATTTTATAATTCCTTTTGGGCATTAGCGATAACAAAACTGGAAAAATAGAATTTCATTAGTTAATGGGTCTGCCCGGATTTGGACCGGAGTCTCCAACTCCCGAAGCTGGAAGGATACCAGGCTACCCCACAGACCCAGTCTTTGGTTAGTGCTGAGAGACTTATTATATTTATTCTTCTAGAAGCATCATTTGATGGATTTTTTACCCCTGTTCTTTCCATCTATATTAATTTTATGTTAATTTTTTGCCAGCATCGAAGTATTTTGTCTATTTTCTTACATCATCTTATAAAAATAAGTTATGATAAGGCAATTGACGTATGATCTAGTAGACAAGAATAGAAGTTATTAAATACAGTTCAAAATAGTGATAACTATAAGCTTTCTTGTCGGGTCTGAGACAGATTGTGTTACCCAAATTGGGATAAGACCCACACGAAGGTTGGGGATAAAATGGAAAGAACGGAACTGAATTCTGTCGAAGATTGGGTGGAGGGCATTGCCGGGATTACGAAACCTGCCATGATAATTTTTTGCGATGGGAGCAGGGAGGAATATGAGCAGATTATTAATGAGATGGTGACTGACCGTGACCTAATATCTCTAGATCAGAGTAAATACCCTGGTTGCTACCTTTACAGAAGCGACCCGAGGGATGTTGCGAGAACGGAGAAATCGACGTTTATATGCGCTGACGTACCTTCAAAGGTTGGCCCATTGAATAATTTTATGTCCCTGGAGAAAGCGAAGGGAATAACTGATGCTATTCTGAGAGATTCCATGGAAGGCAGGATAATGTACGTCGTCCCATATATAATGGGTCCTGAAAATTCGGAACATTCCGAAGTTGGCGTAGAAATTACAGATAATCCCTATGTGGTTGCGAATATGCATATTATGACGAGAATGGGACAAGTAGCAACAAAAAGAATCCGTTCCGGCCACGATTATGTCCGCAGCATTCACGTTACTGGAGATCTTTCCCCGGAGAAACGATATATCCTGCATTTTCCATGGGATCGTCTGGACATAGATGCCCACATAATCAGTGTTAATTCAGCGTATGGGGGAAATGCACTTCTGAGCAAGAAATGTCATGCACTGAGAATAGCAAGTGTAAAGGCGATGGAAAATGGATGGCTTGCAGAGCATATGCTGATCTTGGAAATCGAGAAGCCAGACGGAAAGAAGTACTATTTTGCAGCAGCATTTCCAAGTGCCAGTGGCAAAACAAATCTCGCCATGCTGAAACCACCTGAAGAATATACGAAGAACGGGTGGAAAGCAAGATTGATTGGTGATGACATAGCCTGGATTCACGTGGGCCATGACGGACGGCTCTATGCAATGAATCCAGAAAATGGATTCTTCGGTGTAGTTCCAGGAACAAGCAATTCTACGAATCCGAATGCAATGAAAGCTATCAGTAAGAATACGATATTCACAAATGTTGCCCTGACAGAGCATAATGAACCATGGTGGGAAGGACTACCTCAAATTAATGGAAACTTAACTGATTGGACAGGTAAGCCGTACGTTCCTTCGGATGGGAGAGCTGCCCATCCAAATTCACGATTCACCACTCCTTTGAAACAATATCCATTACTATCCAACGAAACCGATAATCCCGAAGGGGTGCCGTTGACTGCCATCATATTCGGGGGACGAAGGAGAGATACCATACCCTTGATTTTTGAAGCATTTGACTGGGACCATGGTGTATATCTGGGTGCCACAATGGGAGTAGAACAGACTGCAGCTGCGGAAGGTAAGGTCGGAGAGGTAAGAAGGGATCCCATGGCCATGAGGCCATTCTGCGGATACAACATATCCGGGTACTTCAAGTACTGGCTATCATTTAAAACAAAGGCAAAGAATTTGCCCGGAATTTATTACGTTAACTGGTTCAGGAGAGGTGAGGATGACAACTTCATCTGGCCTGGATTTGGTGAAAACATACGCGTCCTCGAATGGATAATCTCGAGAACTGAAGGCATCGCCGGTGGAAAGAAGACCCCCGTTGGCATTGTTCCGACACTAGACTCTATTAACCTAGGTCCCCTGGGATTGAGTGATTCAAAATTGCAGGAATTATTCCGTGTTGACAAAGCAGAGTGGAACATGGAAATTTCACAGGTCGGTGCATTCCTGGACACACTTGGCCCAGAATTGCCTCAAGGTATTAGAAGACAATTCGACGATCTTAAGAAAAGGTTTGGCTTTTGATGCCTACCCGTTTTTTCCTGCATATGATATATAACTGTTCTTACAGCTTTCT
>JAJZOM010000169.1 GCA_021811505.1 Thermoplasmata archaeon
TCTTTTCCTTCTTAAAATGAAAGCAATAAATGATGATGTAACTGTGAACATCAGGAGCAGTTCAGCCCCTTGATGATACATGAATCCTCTTGTCTTATAATCCATAGATCTGTCAGAAACAGTATAGGCATAGAAGAGAAGTGAATATATTAAATAAGGGAAATAGAAGATAGCAAAGAAAATCGGATTGATGAAAACAGTATAAAGATGAAAGATAAGGAAAAATATCATTGCAAAAAGGGAAATTAGTCTTATTGGGCCAACCCACAACCAGTACAGGAAACCCGCGAAATAGTCCACAAACTGCTTCGTCGATATATTGGAACGAAGCAGCGGGCCCATGGTTTGAAATCCTCCGAGCGACCAACGCCCCTGTTGTTTAAGATAAGCACTGATGGTTTCAGGAGCCTTGCCGTACCATATTTCCGATGTATCTATGTATGCAGAGAGCCATCCTTTCTCATGCAACTTTATCGAGGTTGCCAGGTCTTCTGTCACGCTATCCTCATAAAACCCCCCAACTGATTCCAGAGCTGAAATCCTTGCCACGAAGCCGGAACCCAGAATGAAGGCGGAATAATCACTGCGACCCCTCATTATTTTCCTCAGGAATACCTCCTGTTGAAAATATGCAGCTTTGCTGATACGTGTCGGGAGGTCTGTATATGTCTGAGGAATCTGTACGAATGCAATCTTAGGATTTGAAAAGTATCCCGTGATTCCTGAGAAGAATCTCGGTGTCGGAATCTGATCACTGTCAAAGACCGTCAAAAGTTCATAGTCATTCGAAACCATTTTCAAGGCATCGTTTATAGCCCCTGCCTTAAATCCCCTCCGATTGTCTCTGTGTATGAACGGTACATCAAGCTTTTCGCAGATTCCCTTCAGCCTGCTTACTATTTCCGGATCGGTGGAATCGTCAAGCAGCCATGTCTCTCCAGACGGATTAGCGTTCTTGACTGAAAGAAGCGTAGTCAGCAGCATCCTCGGATTTTCATTGAAAGAAGTAACGAAGCATATTATCTTGCCTTTGAACTCCCTGTTAATAAGCTTGAAAGTGTAATCATAAGCCACGAATATCTGGGACTGGAACGTGATTACTGAGAATATAGATATGAAAAGAAGCAGCCAGAAGCCATAAACCACGGGCACAACATACAAATTGCTGCTGGTCAGGAAAGCAATTGGCACGGGTACCAAGAACAGAGAAAAAAATATGACACTATTTCCTTTTTTCATCTATCGGACCTTGTCGTTTCCTCGTTGAAAATTCAAAGGATAACCCTCTCCCGTATCTTACAAGTCTTGCTTCTGCTGCCTTCCTTCAAAAGCCTTCTTGCTTTTCCCTGTGTTGTCGGCATCAGCGGTTCGTTGCGCCTGTTCATGACGGGAACCCTCAGAACCCGTCCCCTCATGCAGGGAAGATCCACATCGGGGTTGTTAGAAGGGGTTTTTAAGTCATGCACAGTGTCCGTCTCCGGATTGTTTAATGCATGGCCACAGTTGCTGCGGACTTGTGGAGCATCCGCAGGTGTGTATGTATTTCTCCGATCTAACTTCTGCTTTTCTTTCATGCTTTTGAAGCCCCCTAAACGGCCAAATCAAAGAAGATTTGACAACGTCATCGATTGTCGACGACTTGTACGTCTATTTTATCCTCAACCTTGTCAGCTAAAAGAGTGTAATCTGAGATACCTGACAATAATTCTACTGTATCCCTTTTTGAATGGCTGATTAAGAAAATCACTAAATTCCCGTTTGTCTGGCAGTTCATGGAATCCAGAAACGACAGCAGGAATCTCTTTGTCAGTTTGGTGTCCGATCCCTTTCTGTCTGATAGACTTATATCCTCAAAACCAACCATGATGATGGAGATTTTCTGGAACTGCAATATCTCAGCAAAAGTCTCAGCTGCCAGTTGGTTACCAAGATTCGAGGATTTTCTCTCACTCTCGACTATAAATCTTGAAATTTCACCCATCTCTAGAATAATAGATCCAGGAATGTGATCAGCCAAGAACCGGGCAATGCTCTTGAAGCCAAAGGTATGTATTATGACAACTCTGTTTCCTAAGTGGCTGTTTAAACGTTCAACTGTTTTCAAAAAAACATCGTTATCTTTTGCTAAAACGGAGAATGTATATGATTCCTCACGCATCTGGTGTGAGAAAACAATGTCTCCATTAACAGAAAAACCTGCCTGCAATTGATCAGTTGCCAAAACATCGTTTGCCTCTGAAATTGCCATATCTTTACCTATTAATAGCGTATGGAATTATATAAATCTAAGCATTAAAATATTGACCTAAATTTCATATTCTAGATAGGTTTGAAGGTTATGATTTCCGTTAACCGTGTTAACATCCACCTTTGGAAGTTATCATCTTCACCCAATCAGAGCTTAAACTTATGGCTTTAACCCAAGAGCCTCTATCCCGTCCCCTTTCGGTTCAGGGATTGCGTTTTCCAGTTCTACGATCACTTTTCAGCCGATCCCGAACAAGCATGACCTGTTTTGCCTGTGTTTTAAGTCAGGTCGACAACCCCATACACATATCAGAACACTCCTTGCGGGAGAGACCTCATCTTCGTTCATCGCTTTCATGCACCTTTGTCCATTGGACTTATGCAGTTATGCAGAAAAGCTCGCAAATATCCATGATTTCAGCAAATATAAAGATTCCATCAGCCGCCACAGTGCGTGGAATGTTAATATCACAGGGAATCGTGGTTAACGTCGTTAACAAAAAACTTAACTATATAAGTATCCAATAATCTGGATAAATCCCGGTAATATCTATGAAATTATCAGAGACGAAAAGTGAACTGAAGCGGCACTTGTCATTCAGGGATGTTTATTTCCTGTCATTTGGAGGACAATCCCCTCTTTTGAGCCTTCTTACCTACGGGGCAGTAGCGGTCTCGCTGGGAGGACTTTTCTCTCCCGTGATTATGATTCTTGCCGCATTACTGGTGCTGATAAATGGATTCGTTGTGCTGAGGCTTTCCAAGCGTTTTACCACAACCGGGGGCTATTATTCATACGCCGTACAGACTTTATCTGACAGAGTGGGGTTTGAAACCGGCTGGATGTACATATTCTACTCTCTACTGTTCGGCCTAGCATATCTAATTGGCGCGGTTTTCGTTATCAATTACATACTCGGTCTCCCGATATTTCTTATCCTTTTTGCCATGTTGGCACCTGCTATTCTGTTTCTTGTTATTGGTATACAGCCGTCTGCCAGATACGCAGTATATTCTGGGATACTGGAAATATTGATCATAGTAGC
>JAJZOM010000194.1 GCA_021811505.1 Thermoplasmata archaeon
CATAATATAAGGGTGACCGCTTCTTACAGCTGGAAGTTCGTCAGTCATACGTTCTTAAGCGGGAATTAAATTTAACGCTTTGCTAATCATTCTCCAAACTTGTGCAGAAAACCGTTCAGGTGGTATTCTCAACGGTATCCGGTTCATCTGTGTGAACAGATTTCGGAACGTGTTCCGGAAAAGGCACTATTGTATTTATTACGACTGATTCTATCTTTTCTCTCGCCTTCAGTAGCATCTCAATAGAAATATTCTTTTCATTCGCTTCTTCACACATGATCTTCGATTCTTCTTCACCAAGTACTTTCGTATTTTCGCCGGCGTACGTGCCAGGTCCGGTAGACGAATAAATTAAGGTAATGCGCTTTATTTTTTTGCAATTGTACATGCAGTTCATCTTCCGATTCCATCGGTTAATTAAGAATTTTCCTCAGTCAATAAATCCTGAAAGTTTATGATCAAAAATTCATATAACCAGAGTATTACACCATGTGCTGTTGAACGATGGAGATTACTCTGACCTTTTAATCTATCTGGCAGGACTGTTCAGCATAAAGAAAATAGGAGAAATTTCTATTGACAAATACCAGATAAGATACGAATCCAGCTTTTTAATAGAAGGTGCTAGCAATGAAAATGGATTTGAAACACGGAACTTCCCGGAAAATAACCAGCGCGACAAGATCAAATCAATGACGCTGTCCGTTCGGGGAGTGGACAACGGTAACGACTCAACGGTGAAGATTACATGGGATTACGTTGAAATAGAACCTGATGTGAATGTGAAAGCTGCAAGAGAATTTATCGAGATCCTTGACAGATCGACATTCAGATATTTCTGAAGGATATACCATCCATATGAATTTGCTTATGGGAATAGTTGGAAATGCTGAGGAAGTCCTGCTCGAAAAGAATGGGAGATTCTATCGATACGCAGAACCCGGAGAACGCCCGAAGAACGCAATGGATGCCATAGTCCGCTGGGACAGTATTCAGGACCTCGATATAGTTCAGGTAAGCAGGAGGATCAACTATCTGTGTCCAGTGATTCCCGGCAAAATGTTCCTGCCTGCGGTAAATTTCAAAAGTCATTCTAAAGAGGCTTCAGCACCAGGTTTCAGTGAACCGTACTTTTTCACTAAGTTTCAGCATGCCCTTGTCCCGAATGGTGGCAACGTAGTTAGGCCAGCTGGTGTTGAGAGGCTTGATTATGAGGGGGAGATTGGTATTATCATCGGAAAAGGCGGAAAATACATAGAAGAGAAGGATGCAATGAATCACATCTTCGGTTATACTATCATTAACGATGTAACCATAAGGGATTATCAAAGCCAGAGTTTTGGCAATTATGGAAAGGACTGGGTAATGGGCAAGAATGCGGACACTGCTCTTCCAATGGGTCCGTGGATTACTCCCAGGGAAGAACTTGATCCTTTTTCCACAACAATCGAAACAAGGATAAATGGTGAACTTTTGCAGAACGGCACAACAGATGACATGATCTTCAGGCCTGAGAAACTTATTGCAAGGCTTACAAAGGTAATTACGCTCCGGCCAGGCGATCTCATCTCTACAGGAACACCCTCAGGTGTGGCTGAATACGCTACTAAAAAATATTTGCAACCTGGTGACGCTGTAGAGATCAGCGTAAAAGGAATCGGTACCCTGAAACACGGCATTATTGCAGAACTGGCAGACAGTAGTTGAAAATGTACAGGCACGATTACGTAATATCTGTCTCACCATCACTGTTCATTACAGGTGAAGGCCTGTCAGTTGGAAAATCTGTTACAGGAAAGAATGTGACCATAGAACCAGATATGCTTTCGAGGCACCTCCTCATTCTCGGGAAGACCGGCACGGGTAAATCCAACCTGCTTCGACTTTTGATAAAGGGGATAATAGCAGGAGATCATGGTTCAGTGGTAGTGCTTGATCCTCACGGAGATCTTGGAAAGGAATGTGTATCACTTTTCCCTGAGAACTCTTTTGTCATTTCACCTAAACACGTTAATTCGGAGTCTGGAGAACTCTTTTTGAACTTCAACGCAATTTCAACTCCTGGCGGTTCTGCAGACAGCTCACTTTCTGCCGGATGGATAAGAGATGCTTTTTCATCCGAAGGTGTATTTTCGCAGGGAACGTGGGGACCAAGACTGGAAGTGGTGTTTACGGCGATTCTCAACGAGATAATCGAAACAAAGGAAAACGCGAATTTAACCGACCTTCTAAACCTGCTCCTGAATCCGGGAGACATGAGGAGATTTGTCTCGTCAACTTCCAACGATCAGTTGAAAGCTTTCCTAAAAATGCAGATTTCGGATTGGAGAGGGTGGAACCAATATGTTACGAGTTCCATAAACAAGCTGATGCCTCTCGTAGTGAACAAGGGGATCAGCAGACTGATCTCGGGAAGGGTTGATTCACTGAACCTGTATGACTACATGCAGGAAAAACCAAGGATACTTGTTCCTGAAATATGGAAAGAAGTGGTTCCTCAGGAGACTTACAAGATTCTGGCCATACTTATCCTTCTAAAGATATGGGCATTGAGACTATCAGAGAATAACAGCAGTGTGACCAGGCCAATATATGTAGTTGTCGATGAGGCACAACTCATTCCAGAGAACATTCTGGACAGGCTACTCAGAGAAGGTCGCAAATTTGGTTTCAGGCTCATTATTGCTACACAATTCCTCGACAGGAGCCAGGTTAAGCTTGGTGATACCATTAGGGGCAACATAGGCAATTTTATCGGTTTCAGTGTTTCCCAGAGGGAAGCGGAACAAATATCTGAAAATTTCTTTTCCGGATATCTGAAAGATAAGCTTTCAGATGTACTGAAATCGCAATCTATCCACAAAGCGGTCATCTGGTCTCAACATGAGAATGGATATTCCGGTCCCCTTTCTTTTGAACCTTGCCGGCAGGAAGCGGTCCCGGATAATGAATTGTTCGTGAAGACAAGGAATAAATGCATAATCGAACATGGCTTACCTGAGAATGATGTCCCAAAGGCTGAATCAACCGCAGATCTGCATGAATTCCTGATTCTACAGTTCCAGAAATATCTGGAAAAACATTCAATTGCCTCTGATCGTGGCCTGGAGGTATCAGGTTCTTACCCTGATGCGGTCTTCGAATACCTGGGGAATCGCTTCCTCGTAGAGGTTGAGGTATCAGATCTGACAAACTTCAGCAGGATAATTTCGAAAATGGAAAAATATGCTGGGATGTGGATTATTTTCCTGACACCTCCTGAAAATTCCAGAAAACTCATGGACCGTT
>JAJZOM010000052.1 GCA_021811505.1 Thermoplasmata archaeon
GTCTGCATTCCGCGTAATATTCTTTACAGGATGAAGTTCTTGAATAACTGAACCCAATCATATTCTATTGCTCTGGAAACCTATTTATAAGCTCAAGTCAATACATACCCATGAGTGGTCTGGATATTTTTCTTATAATCATATTTCTGATTATACTGATGATACTCCTTTCCGGACTCCATATTTTGAAGGAGTGGGAAAGGGGAGCGACGTTCACCCTTGGTAGATTTACGCAATTGAAGGGTCCCGGTGTCATATACGTGTGGCCCTTGATAAGTAAAGTCCAACCCATACTGTCAACGAGGATTCAGGTGGTCTCGTTCAAGACTGAGAGCACCTTCACAAAGGATAACGTGCCGATAAATGTTGATGCGGTCATGTATTTCCAGATTGTAGATCCTCAGAAGGCTGTCCTGAATGTGGAAAATTATATTGCTGCAACTAACTACTCCGCCCAGACGACCCTCAGGGAAGTTCTCGGAAAGAGTTCGTTTGACGAAGTCCTTTCGGAAAGGGAAAAAATAGGGGAAGCTGCCAGGGAAATTATAGACGAAAAGACGGAGGGATGGGGAATTAAAGTTTCGTCTGTCGAAATAAGGGATGTTATTGTGCCACAGAATCTGCAGGAAGCCATGTCCAGGCAGGCCTCCGCGGAGAGGGAGAGAAGATCAAGAGTCACGCTGGCACTTGCTGAAGTCGAGGCGGCCCAGAAGATGGTAGATGCTGCAAACCAGTACACAAATAATCCCACCGCATTCCAGTTGAGATGGATGAATATCCTCTATGAAATCGGACTTGAAGGAAAAGGCACACTAATGATGGTGCCGATGACCACTCCGGTTGCCGGAACGATTTCCCCCATGTCCGTCGTGGGGCTGAATGAAGTCGCCAAGAACCTTAAGGGTCAGAGACCGGATAAGGAAGGACAGTGAGCGCAAGGTTGTAGAGCTCCAGAGGGCTTAGATCACCTGGACGTTTGTCAGCATATTCGGGAGACACATTCCTGAATGTGCTGGATATTTTTTTCCTCCTTGCTGAAAATAATTTTTGAAAAATTGTGTCGGCAGCCTGTATTTTTTCATTCGGAAACTCCTTTTTCAATTCAATGGAGACTATTGCAGAATCTACCCTTGGAACCGGGAAGAAAGAGTTTCTGGACACTCTGCCGACAATCTTTGCGTTGTACCTGAGCTGAGCATTGACGGTAAGCCTTGAGTATGATTTTGTGCCGACCTTTGCTGTAAGACGTTCCGCGAATTCTTTCTGGAACATAAGTATGGCTCTCTTGAAATCAAAATCAGAAAGCCTGAAGACGATCTCTGATGAAATATGATATGGAACGTTCCCTATTATTCCATCAAAATACCCGGATTTGAATTCCATGATATCATCCTTTATGATAACAAGATTCCCGGATCTGATTTCATCCGTGAATAATATTTTCAGTTCTTCAACAAACCTGTGGTCCGATTCTACTGCTGTTACCTTATATCCTTTCTCGAGGAGATAACGGGTAAGTGTTCCTGGTCCGGGTCCTATCTCCAGAACATGCGATCCAGGTGCGAGGCCGAGTTCCCTTACCTCACCAACGGCTACTTTCACGTTCTTAAGAATTACCTGTCCATACTTCCTTGGGTAAAGCCCTTCTCTTGACAAGCCTATCGTGCCACAAAGAGCTTGTGTTTCTCGTAGCGTTCCTGAAGTTCCTCGACTATCCTGTTGGCGATCATCTTCTGAGGATTGTGGACCGTCTTGACCCGATCCGTTAGATCGTGAAAAGAGACAAACGGCTTCTTTTTCCGTTCTTCTATGATGCTCCACATAGTCTTGTTGCCAAGGCCTGGAAGAAGTTCGAGAGAGTGCAGCCTGGTGTTGATTGATTCCGCCTGATTAAAGAACTTCACAAAGTCCGGTTCCCTCTGTCCTACAATTGACTCGAGAATGAATGGTAATTCGTTTGCAGCAGCGTTTGTGAGATCCGGATAGGAGATTCTTCTTTTCACTGACATTACTTTGTCTCTCTTTGTCAGTTCTTTTCCTATGTAAATTCTATCACCGATGGCAATTACTACTTGCGTTTTTGGAATGATTTCAAGGAGCTTAAATTCTGTTTCTCCTATGGCCAAGGCTAATGGTGTCTTGTGATAGCCTTTATCCTCACTCCTGCCCTGTGGCAGGTAGTCTAAAATGTAAGCGTATTCTTCCAAAAATACAATACCTCCGCCTTATTCGGTATTAAAATAACTGACGAGGCTATTTAAATCTTCCTCGGAAAGCATAATTCCGTATCCCGATAAGACGCTTGTGATCTCTTCTTTCGTCTTGGGTTTAATGTCTACTAGCTTGACAGCGACTTTTTCCTGAATCTTGAAATTTTTTATGAGTTCTGATACCGCCTTCTGCGCTTCCTTTGGTTTGAATTTGAGGAAAGCTTCGCAATACCCAAGACTGTCCGCTTCGCTCTCATTGTGTTCCTTTTTCTTTGAGAGTATGTCGAAGGCCTCGGATATTGTGATAAACCTGCTCTTCATCATACCCCTTCTATCTTTTTGAGGTGTACTGCGGCAGCAAGGATGGTCTTGTGAACGCCACCTATTTTAACGGTAAGCAAATAACATTTTCCCTGAGAACCAGTGATCCTGCCGGTCAGACCCTGAAATCCATGGTAAGGCATCCCGTTATGAATTGAGGATTCGATGTCAACAGCGGCAAGTTCACCAACTTCAAAACTTTTCATGAATCTGTTAACCGGAGGTAAACCTCTGTCCTTAGCTCGCTTTGTCATTTTCATTCTTGAGCCCGCTCTGGGGCCATGTGACATCTTAACCATTTAATCACCGTTCCTATGTATCCAAACCACATCGAGGGAATTCACCTGAAGAGGTCCCCCGTATAGTTGCGCGAGACTGGGTTCCGTTCGTCCTTCGTCCCCGTTAACCAGCTCCTTTATGTATGTTCCCGCTTCAGCCCTTATACGTATTACAGCGGTATCTGAGCCTATTTCCTCGACGGAGACACTCCTTATGCTCTTCTTTCTGATGAGATCGGATCTTCTGGTGGATACCCTTAATGGTGTTCTTTGATAAATATCTTTTCCAGCCAATTTTTCTGCAGCATACCGGAGTTGTTCAGCATTGACTGTACCTGTAAATTTCACAGTGACTCTGTAGCTTTTGTCGTGGGTGCTCCCTTTTATGCCGACAACGTCACTCTTGTTTGCGAACCTTAACCCGTCAATCTCAACCCCATGGTTTCCTGCATTAACAGTTTGCTTCAGGAACTCGA
>JAJZOM010000041.1 GCA_021811505.1 Thermoplasmata archaeon
TAGAGTCCGGTTCATATGACACCGTATCTCTTGGGACCGTAATAAACGGATACGGAAATTCATATCCTCCAGATTTTCTAATCAGCGGTAATCAACTAGTTTCCAGCTATATGGCCTACGACGCAGAGTTTGTACTTGGAGGAGAATACGACGGGTATAACATAGACTTTAATTCAATAAACGGGACGATGATGCTGGATTATTTCTTGAACGGACATTTTGTTCCAGTCGATTCTTCCTTCAATCACGGGTTTGACACCGGTGAAACTGCAGCAGGGGTTGACGTTACTTATTCAGATCACTCTGCTGTCTTGCAAGCTGGACCATCACTATTATACGGAATGTGGAATGTGTCTCTGTCCAGTGATTTATACCATTATTCGCTGAACGTGACACCAAGCAATGCCTTCGTTTTTGTAGGTCAACGATTCAACAAGACTGCAACGAATTATTCATGGACTCCCATTGATGCCAGTGGGTTTGCACAGTTCGATTTGCCTACCGCGAACTATTCCCTTAAGGTTATGCTGGCAGGATACACCTCTATTTATATACCATCCATCGGAAATGTAACAGATTTAAAACTTGTAAAAAACTACACAACCGGCATTGACACACCACTTTATGCGTTTAATATTAAACAGGCCGAAAGCTTGTCTGTTTCAGGTAATGGATCGATTGAAAACCAGTTCGTATTAATCAATACAACTACAAGTGGCGGCCCTCTGTCTCTTAACCATCTCTTTTCCAGCAAGAATTCATGGGGTCATTCTGTTTTCATTAATCGCACAATCATATCAAACACCCGCGCATACATACAGATCATGAATTCCAGCTACAACAGTCTGTACCTTGTAAATACGTCGCACCTAAGCATAGAGGATTCATACATACTGAACATGAACATCAGTGATTCTAGCGGGGACTTGATTGTAAACAGCTTATTTGCTATCAATTTTTATAACTCTGACCTGGTGTTGTGGAACTCATCGAACAACTATGTCGCGGGTAATATATTTTTGTATGAGATTTATCAAATCTCCAATCCCGGATCTGCGCTCAGGATAAATGGCGCAGGAAATTACATATTTTCCAACTCTTTTATGGTTATCAAACCTGCGTACTCGCTATACTTCAATGGCAATGGAACTGTAAAGCATAACTTTTGGAACGTATCACTAAGTTCACTTAACAAAGGCATCACCGTTAATGGTTTCAATCTTTCAGAGTTAAAGTTGCCTTTTCCTATAACGGGCGGGAACCTTTGGCTAACAGACAATGCCACTGGGCCTTATAACGATGGTTACATGGATTCCTCTGACAATTCTCCCTCGATAGGCACGCTTCTTATTTTTAGTAGCCGTGTATTTCCAACAAAATTTTACGAATCAAACTACATCAATTTACTGGTCCATGAAATTCCTGACATTTTGATGATGTCCGCAGTCACTAAATTTCTGCATCCTTTTCCTGATAGGTTATATCTTGAGTTTCCTACAACTGGGGTTTACGACATACCTAAGTTTAATTACACGTTCGATACATCCGTTCAACCTATTTATGCTTGGGACGATTCGACATTTTTATCGAACGCTCCTTCTGGTGAGATTCAAAATAACGTCAGTTCAGCATATATTAACCTGACCTACGAGACCCTGAATTCTTTTCCAGTAACATTTGTGAGCGGTGGTCTTGGGGGGGATTCGACATGGTATCTCGAAATCAATAATACAGATTATGGAAAAGTTGAAGTTAAGGGATTTGAACAGACATTATTATTGGGAAACGGAACTTACCAGTTCTCCGTTTTTCCCCCGGATGGGACGTACGCTTCAGGCGGTGCATTCACTGTAACAGGCAGTAATGTGACAATAAACGTTTACTTCAATCATTATTCATATATTTCTGGCCATATATATCCGCAAAATGCCACATTGTATCTTAACGGTCTCCTTGTTCCGACTAATAATGGTAGCTTCAATGTTACTGTCAAACCCGGAATATACAATGTCAGTGTTACTGAAAACGGATACAAAAACTTCAGCAAAATCATCAGCATTTATCCAAATATAACATACACAGTAAACGTAAGCCTGCAATCGACAACTAACGGAGAGCAGTCGAATCTTTTTGTCTATTTTGGTTACACTTTGGTTGCTCTTGTTCTGCTATCTTCAATTGCCATATACAGATATATCAAACGTCAGAGAAAATAGAGCTATACAAGCAGATGTCTTCTCATTTAGAATTTACTATAACCGAAGATGATAAACTGCGCTTTATCGAACAATTTAAAGTCACAATATGAGAAGCGACGGGGCATTTCCCCAGGACTTTCATTCCTTTTTGGTATAGAGCCCGGAACCTTACCACAAAATTCGATCGGTAGAGTTCAGCAGCCTAACTGTAAAGGTATATGGCATATCACAGACCGCACCAATTCCAGATAAAACTAAGTTTACAGAAGATGACATCAATGCCACAATTCTCTATAACACTTTGAAAAAAATTGCAAGGGAGCATTATACGGTGGAGAAATCTTCCATTGATAATGAAGCCAGAGGATACACAGCAGACTCAGGGGAATGGTAGAAAATTATCGTGATGAAAATACCGGTGAAGATGTGAATGTTCTGCATACCCTGATTCATGAGATGTCCCATGCACACCTTGATCATCTGGACAGGAAAGATATTCCCCGAGGAATTGCCGAGGCAGAGGCCGAACTCTCAACATACCTGGTAGAGGCACACTTCGGCTTTGACTTCAGGGAGGATTCCGCTGCATACATCAAGGGATGGCTTGATGACGCAAAAAAGAATGGAAATGACTTAGGGAAGGAGAATCTTGACCGTGTAATGAACAATGCAAGATGGCTGATAAATGAAATATCTTCCAAAGTAAGCTAACTAAACCTCTCCCTTACAGCCTATTTTCAAGAACAACTTCCAGTTAATTAAAAGAGAGGAATCTGTTCTCGCCATACAAGGGCGTGGGCTCGGAAGGCATCATCCAGTTTGAAAGCATCAAAGAGGATTGCATTAATTATGTTTCTCAAGCTCTTCCTTTAAGAAGCAAAGAATTTTTTTAAAATTTTCCTTTGTGTCCTCACCCCAATCAAAATTCCTTTGATTGATAAGGCATTCCTGAATAGTTTTGTTGAACAAACCTTTCTCGAATACCTCGGATTGTGGGAATGATGTTTTCTGAAAAAGTAATTTCTCATTATTATTGATTATATCCTCCATATTTTTGCCATCCCACGCCTGATCGATATCA
>JAJZOM010000215.1 GCA_021811505.1 Thermoplasmata archaeon
ATACAATATCAGGGTAAACGGCATTCTTCCCGGAAGTGTTGGAAAAGAAGATACTTATTACAAGACGTTTCCATTTAACGTCACGAAATTTTCCGAAAAGACAGAGTTAGAACCCATAGAGGTTGCGATGACCAGCTCATTCCTTGCCAGTGAAATGGCCCTTGGAATCAACGGACAGTGCATTGCAGTTGACAGAGGCTTGAGTGCTTTCTGACTAACTCTTATTTATTATGCAGTAATTATTGGGTATGCCATTCGAAAACGAGATGACTTTTGTTAAGATGCAGAGTGCCGGAAAGGAAGAAGAATTTCACAAATTATACGAAAAAGCCTTGAAAGAAGCGGAAAAGTATCTGGGAAAAGAATACCCGAATATTGTTGTAAATGATGTTGTTGAGAAAGAAAAAATAAAGGACATAAGCCCCATCGATGGTTCTGAGCTTGCAATATTTCAACTTTCTTCTGCTGACACTGTGAAGAAAGCACTTCAAACGCTTAGCTCGTCATACAGATCCTGGTATGCAAAAGGGTACACCCACAGATCGATGGTAATGCTGAAGGTGGCTGACAGACTTAGCGAGGAGAAATTCAACATTTCCGCCCTTCTGGCATACGAAAACGGGAAGAATCGTACTGAAGCCATGGCAGATGTCGATGAGGCTATCGATTTTCTCAGATACTATGCACTGAATAACATTGAAAACCAGGGTTTTGCTAGATTCACTGGAAAGGGCTATGACAATGAAGAAAGCATAAGCGTTATGAAACCTTATGGCGTTTTTGCAGTAATTCCTCCATTCAATTTCTATGCCATAACTGTAGGAATGGTAGCTGGTCCCCTGACTGTTGGCAATGCGGTACTCCTGAAGCCTTCCAGCGATATACCAGTTTCTTCCTATTTAACTGTCAGGATTATGCACGAATGCGGAGTACCGAAGGAAGTGCTGGTGTTTCTGTCGGGAGCCGGCAGTATTGTGGGAAAACAGATTGTGGAAAGCGATCTGGTATCAGGAATAGTGTTCACTGGATCCCGAGAAGTGGGAATGAACATCTTCAGAAGAGCCCAGGAAAGACGCCCTAAACCTGTGATAACAGAGATGGGTGGAAAAGACGCAGTTATTGTGACTGCCAAGGCTGACATCAAGAAGGCTGTTGAGGGTGTTTTCAGGGGCAGTTTTGGTTTTGCCGGACAGAAATGCAGCGCAACCTCCCTTGTGTACGTTGAGGAAAACGTTTATGACAGTTTTGTCAGGGGATTGGTCGAAAGAACAAAAGATGTGCATCCTGACGATCCTAGAAAAAGGGATACTTTCCTGAATCCTGTAGTGAACAGAGAAGCTTTCGAAAAATTCAAGGCACTTGTTCCTGAATTCCATAAGTACGGTAAGGTGGTTGTTGGGGGAAAACACGTTGACCGTCCCGGTTTCTATGTCGAGCCAACGGTGATAACGGATGTACAAAAAGATTCCGACCTTGTCAAAAACGAACTGTTCCTTCCTGTACTGGGAGTGCTGAAAGTGAAGAACCTGAAGGAAGCCGTGGATGAGATCAATAAATCTGAGTATGGACTCACCGGAGGGATTTTCTCGGAAGACAGGGCCGAAATACAATACTATTTTGACAATGTGGATGCAGGAGTAATTTATGCGAACAGGGCAAGAGGAGCTACCACGGGGGCAATAGTCGGTTCACAGCCGTTTGTCGGATGGAAATGGAGCGGAATAAGCGGGAAAGGAACAGGGTCTTTCTATTATTTACAACAGTTCCTCAGGGAACAGGCCCAGACGATTGCTCATTGAAAACTCCCTAAATTTTTCCATGGAATTAAATCCAATATAATCATTTATTCTCAAGGCAGAAAGAAGTTCTCCCATCAGTACATCACGGAAGCTCTCTATTTCAATTTCTCTGTGAAGTTCATTATTAACACTGGTCATCACGGCAGAATTCATTCCACATGGCATGATGAGATCGAATTTTGATAAGTCTGTGTTTACGTTTACGGCTATTCCGTGAAGGGTTGTAAAACCTTTTAATGCGAAGCCTATGGAACAAATTTTCCGATCGCTTACCCAGACTCCAGTTTCTCCGTGTAGCCGCCCCTCTGACTGTATACCGTATCTGGAAAGAGTTCTTGAAACGGCACCCTGAACAGTTTTGATAAGATCCCTGACATTGATTCCTGCCTCTTTGAGATTGTAAATGAAATAGACGACAAGCTGTCCCGGACCATGGTAGGTGAGTGCCCCTCCACGTTCAACCTCAATCGGTTCAATGTTGTCTGAGAGCACTTCAGAGGGATTCCTGTGAATTCCACTGGTGTAGACATCCTCATGCTCAACAAAGATCATTACATTACCAACCAGATTCTCGTTCCTGAGATGGTTCAGATTTCTCTGAAGGTTCAGTATGGGGATGTACTGTTCCCTGCCAAGATTGAGGATTACAGGTTTCAATCCTTCAACCGCTGAATCCTGTGCCATTTCCAATTCTCGGATTTCCTCCATTAATATAATATGTTCATCAGGCTTTTACCTTTTAATGCTTCCTGATCAGGGTACAACTACACAGATAATGATACTGTTAAATCTGTTTGACCAGGTCGATAAACCCTCAACAATAGCGAAGAGAATAGGCATTACAATTCAAGGAGTGCAGTACCACATCAAGATTCTCAAGAATAAAGGATACATCAGCGAAAGCAACGAAATAACCAAGGAAGGATATAATTTTCTTGAAACCGGGCTGAATTCCATGCGTGACTTTATTTCCGAAAACATAGCCAAACTGGATGATATTGTGACATGGGAGGCTATTGCCGATGAATCCTTGAAAAAAGGCGATCCGGTTTCAGTTTACATGGATAACGGTTATCTTCACGCCGGCAAGGGAAACAATGGGGCAAAAGGTATCGTAAAAAACATTGCCGGAAAAGATGAAATTGCAGCAGTGTCCTCGATGAGCGGCATAGTGAATTTCAAATTCGGACTGGTTAAGATTGTAGTTCTGCCGGACGTGGAAAACATCTCGGACGAGACATCTTTAATCAAGGAACTGAAGAATGAGCATCAGGAGAACGGCGGTAAGATAGCAATTGTGGGAGAAGAGGCCTATCTCATGATTATGAAATCAAATCTTAAGATAGACATAGAATTTGCCTCCCTTCATGGTGTCTTTGAAGCTGCTGCCAGAGGAATTTTTTCTACACTCTACATATCGCCCAGAAGGTTCCATTATTTACTCTCCGACCTAAGAGAACTGCAAAAT
>JAJZOM010000303.1 GCA_021811505.1 Thermoplasmata archaeon
TTGCCTATTTCCTTGGGCTCACGTTCGTTCCAAATGTATCCATATCTTCGATTGTTCACGCCATAGAAGTTTATGCAACCACGATTCACTTTGGGTCGCTTATAATATCTTTTTCAATTATGGTCTTCATAATTGGATTTGGTATCGGGATGTGGAGAGGATAGGTTTCATAACCCGTGTTAATCCTTATTCCATAACTCCTGACAAATTTTTGCGAATAATTATTTTTCTTGACGATGCTCGAAATATGGCGTCTTGAATTTCACTCCACGTTGAATGAGGCTCCTGGAACTTCTATATCCTGCATCAGAGTGCCTGATTACTCCTATTCCGGGATCAGCATTCAATACCCTGCTTATTTTTTCCTCGGCATCAGTGGTACCATCAGCAACTATGACGAAACCTGCATGAATCGAATTCCCGATGCCAGTCCCACCGCCGTGGTGCACGGATACCCATGTTGCTCCGGATGAGGCATTCAAAAGCGCGTTCAATATAGGCCAGTCGGCTATGGCATCGCTGCCGTCAAGCATCCCTTCCGTCTCCCTGAATGGAGATGCTACAGACCCCGTGTCATGATGATCCCGTCCGATTGCCACGGGCGCGGAAAGAATATTCTTTTTCACCATGTCATTTATCAGGAGTCCGATCTTCTCCCGCAGGCCATATCCAGCATAGCATATCCTTGCAGGAAGCCCCTGGAAATGAACTCTTTCCTTTGCAAGTTTCAGCCATTTAACCAGTTGTTCATCATATCCGAAGTTTTGAATTATTGCATCGTCTATTTTGTATATATCCTCCGGGTCTCCGGATAGAGCAACCCACCTGAAGGGCCCTGAACCAACTGCGAATAGATCTCGTATGTACGCTGGAACGTATCCCGGAATGTCAAAGGCATTTTTGAGCCCACCTTCCAAAGCCCTGGTTCTCAGGTTGTTTCCATAATCAAATACCTTCGATCCCAGTTCCTTGAACCTTAGAATGGCCTTCGTTTCTTTCACGATGGATTTGTAGACTTCCTGCCTGTATCCTTCAGGGTCACTGTTCCTGAATTCCTCTGCCTTTCCGATATCGCAGCATTCCGGTATGTACCCTATGTTTATGTCATGGGCCGCAGTCTGATCAGACACTATGTCCGGAACTATGTTCCTGTTTGCAAGTTCCGTGAAAACTGTTGCAGCATTTCCCAGCAGACCGATCGATAATGATTTGCCCTCATCCAGTGCCCTGTCTTTCAGTTTTAATGCTTCTTCCAGGCTGTCAGTCCGGATGTCAAGATATTTGTCCTTGAGCCTCCTGTCTATCTTTGACGGATCGACCTCAACAATTATCCCGACTCCGTTGTTCATCGTGATGGCAAGGGGCTGGGCTCCCCCCATTTCACCGAGTCCCGATGACAGGACCCACTTTCCCTTAAGGTCTCCCTGACCGAATTCTTTTCTTGCAATGGCTGCCAGGGTCTCGTAAGTTCCCTGAAGGATTCCCTGAGTTCCGATGTAAATCCAGCTCCCAGCGGTCATCTGGCCGAACATTGTCAGTCCTTTCCTCTCCAGTTCCCAGAAAATTTCATCGGTCGCCCATCTGGGTACTATCTGAGCATTCGAGATCAGTACTCTGGGGGCGTATTTTGTTGTCTTAAATGCACCAACAGGCTTTCCCGACTGAATCAGCAACGTCTCATCGTTGTACAACTCCTTCAGCATGTTTATGATCTCGTCAAAACTTTCCCAGTTCCTCGCCGCTTTACCTTTTCCACCGTAAACTATCAGGTTATCAGGATCTTTTGCAACTTCCGGATCGAGGTTATTCATTAAAAGCCTGATAGCAGCCTCCTGTTGCCATCCTCTGGCACTGATCTGCTTCCCCCTTGGTGCCTTTATAACCCTCCTTCCGTGGGATTCGGCTTCAACATTATCCATACTGTATCAGGTTAGCATAGGAAAACTCAGGATTAAGGTTTTTCTCAGGAACAGGTTGTACCAAAATCCTTAACTCACATTGATAATAAAATGCCTATGGAACTAAAGAAGACACTAATTGCTGCAATAGTGGCCTTTGCTCTTGTGGGGGCAGGGATGTACTATCTATACGGTGGCAATTTGCCAGGAAGCCAGACCGGAACTTTGCAGATTTCGGCAGCAGACGCCGGAATTTCTGGAGTGAATGCAGTTTACATCACATTTTCCAACGTATCAGCGCATTCCAACACATCAGGATGGCAGAACATAACGCTTAAACCGGTAACCATAAACATACTGGGGGTTACGATGAGCAACCCGACTTTCCTGAATAACATCACTCTGAAAGCCGGAAAATACACTCAGTTCAGGTTCTACATTACCAGTGTCCACGCCGTTATTTCAGGGATCAACACAACAATTCCAATGAATGCGCAATTCGCGTTCCTGACGCATCCCATTAACATAACCGCAGGATCAACTGTTCACTTGGTAATTGAATTCAACCTGACTACCGATCTCCAGATTACCCCCGGACAGTATATGTTCACGCCAAAAATTGGAACAATAAGTGTGTCCTAGGGGCACATACCAATAATTTTTATCCCCAGGTTTTTTTAACTAATTTTGCAATTCTTATAATCAGGTATTGCTTTTGCCTGTAATCCCGGAAAGAAAGTCATTCAAGAGATCAAGAAATTCATCCGGTGAATCTAAATAGGCTGCATGACCGGCAGATTTCAGGATGTGCAGCGTGGAATTGGGAATAATCTCCTGAAATTTCCTCCCCACCGCAGGATCAATGACGGGGTCGTTTTCTCCCCAGAGAATCAAAACCGGAATCCTGATGTTTGTGAGCCGTGGCTTAAGGGCGTCAAAACCGGCACTTCCAATCACGACGGCAGATCGGAATCTGTCGGGATGGGATATAACTGCAGACAGGGCAATCATTCCTCCCATGGATGGACCGACGATGCATGTCCAGTTTCCGCCGATGCTTCTGGTAAACTCTTCTATAAGATTCCCTGCACCGGATGGAGACGATGATATGACTGCAGATTCGTTGGTTTCCGATTTCCCGAATCCCGGATAATCGATGGCATAGACTTCAAAACCAAGATTAGCTATTCTTTCCAGCAGATCATGCCTGAGCCAGTCCTCTGAGGTGAACCTCATTCCATGAGTGAGGAGGACTTTTCCGTTGCCTCCAGGATCGCCAGTGTATCTGTAAAAAACTTTTTTTCCTAGTAGATTTATAATCTTTGTTTCTACTGGCATATAGTATAACTAATCCAACTTTG
>JAJZOM010000315.1 GCA_021811505.1 Thermoplasmata archaeon
CACAGGAGGCTGCCATGCCTATTGCAATAATTGCAGACACAGTCGTTCTGGCTAAGGCGCCTTTCAGGTACCTCAAAGCTGGGGCCGCAGACGTTATCTCAAACCTCACCGCCCTGCTTGACTGGAAACTGGCAAACAGGCTCCACGGGGAGGAATACAGTACAAGTGCAGCAGCAATATCGGAATACGCCGCGAAAGAGCTCCTTGAGAAGTGCCACCTGATCCTTGAAGGCGTAGAAGAATCGGTGTGGCTGGTCACTAAACAGATTCTAGCCTCGGGAACTGCAATGGCCATAGCTGGATCATCAAGACCGGCCAGCGGGAGTGAACATCTTCTCGCTCATGCGCTGGAGATGTCAAATCCCGGACAGTCAATCCACGGAGAACAATGCGCAGTGGGTTCAGTGATATCGATGTTCCTGCATGGTGGAGACTGGCAGGGATTAGCATCAGCCTACAGGAGAATGGGGCTGTCTATCAGGGCTAAGGATTACAAGATCCCCGATGCTGTAATGATAAATGCCCTTTCTACGGCTCACAGCATAAGGCCTGAAAGATATACTATACTCGGGGAGAAGGATATTAGTACAAATGCGGCAGAAAAAGCCCTTGAAATCACAGGAATCATATAATGGTGTTCGCACCATGACTAAGATATCGTTAATCGGAATTGATCTGGCAAAAGAGGGTCTTGAGTTCACCTTCGTTGGGCCTCTGGTCGGTTGTGCAGAATGCAGGATAAAGAACGTATGTTTCAACCTCGATCCGGGCAGGACTTACAAGATACTCAAGGTAAGGGAAAAGGAGAACCCATGTTTTGTGTTCAATCAGGATAAGGTCGCCACTGTGGAAGTAGAGGAGGTCCCAGAATATGCGCATATGCAGTATGGAAAGAAGCTCCAGGAAGGTTCCTCCATTACCCTTAAATCAATGAACTGTGACCAGTTTACCTGCCCTAGCATTGAAAAATGCAACATAATGCACATGAGGGACGGATCAAGGGTTACGATTAACAAAGTGGAAGACAAACTTGACTGCCCGAAAGGTTTCAACATGAGAAGAGTCTCAATAAGCTTCCAGTGAAAAGCGGCAGATATAATGGTCAGAATAGGACTGATAGGAAAACCCAATGTGGGTAAATCCACTCTTTTTTCAGCCCTAACTAAAAATATGGTGGAGATAGCTAACTATCCGTTTACGACATTGAAGCCAAATGTGGGTATGGCTTTCCTCAAGACGAAATGCCCGGAGACTGAGATCGGGAAAAAATGCAACCCAAGGGAAGGCGTTTGTATTGAGGGTATCAGGTACGTGCCCATTGAGATCATCGACGTACCGGGACTGATACCGGGTGCCAGCGAAGGGAAGGGTATGGGTAATGCATTTCTTGATAACATACGGGATTCTGAAGCAATAATACATGTCTTCGATGCATCGGGAAAAACCTCTCCTGAGGGTACGCTAATTTCAGAATCAAGAGACCCTGTTGAAGACATAGCAACGATTGAGTCAGAGATCACTAAATGGATGGCTGATCGTATTTTCAGGGACTGGGAAAAATTTGCGAGAAAAAGCGACGCCTCAGCAGAACGTCCTGAAAGGGCTATAGCAAAGAAAGTAGCTTCTTTCGGAATATCTGAAAAGCAGATTGCGATACTAATGAATAAGGATTTCTTCCCGGGCAAGCTTATGAACTGGGGTCCTGAGGAAGCAGAGAGGTTGGCAACACTGATATTTCGGGAAATTAAGCCCATTGTTAGGGTGGCTAACAAGTCTGACGCGGCATCTCAGTCCTTTATATCTGAACTGAGCAGATTCGATAAAAGGATACAATTCATTTCGGGAGAATTTGAGCTTACTCTGGAGAAGGCATTTGCCGCAAAAGTTGTTGACTCCCTGGATTCCGGTTTCAATGTCACTGGCAAGGTAAACAGTGCCCAGCAGAACGCTCTTGCAATGATAAGGAGATTCCTGTCTGAACCATACGTAACAAGAATCAGCGACATCGTGTTCAAGGTGGTCAGAGAAATCCTGGGCTATGTTGTAGTTTACCCGGTTGTTGATGAAAGCTCGTGGGAAGATAACAAGGGAAACATACTCCCGGATGCTCTTCTGCTACCAGCTGGGACAACAGCTCTGGATCTTGCGTTCAGGATTCATACTGACATTGGTGAGGGTTTTATCAGGGCTATTGACTGCCGAACCAAAAGAGCAATAGGTAAGGATCATGCCCTGAATGACTCTGATGTTATCCGCATAGTCTCCAGAACAAAATGATGGACATGGTCTCCGTGGGAGTTTCTGATATCAACATTTCGTAATTCATAAACACTGTTCTGCAAAAAATTATATTAATATCACGCATATTTTCTTGATAAAGTCAATGCCTACAGCTAATAGTCTTATATTCCTCATGTTTTTGTTAGCTACAGTCAGCTTCACTATCATATTTCTGGAATTAAAAGTCTATAGATCATTTATTATGGGTAGTGAAAACTTCCTTTCCCAGATATCCAACGGTGCGATCCCAATGGGAGTAATTGGTTTTTTTATGGCCATTTTCTCGCTCTACGGTCTTGTGACCAATCCCCTGCCCGGATTTGATGATACTCTCGTTTATGTTCCATTCGCTGTACTCGGGATAGTACTAATGATACTCCTCTTCACAACAAGATATTCCGAAGACATCTCATACGTCGGCTTTATTTCACTAATTGCTGGTTTAACCCTGATAATGCTTGATGTTTTTGGAGCTTATTCGAAGATTTCTCAGGAACCATTTACTTTCGCACTTCTGTACGCACTCGGCGGCACATCGGCCATTATCCTCTTTCCGATTTCTCTCTCAATTGGTGATATTTCCACAAAATCCATTGGGATCATGGGAGATCTTTCACTGATAAAGAAAATATTGTTCATATTGCTGGCTCTTTCGGAGTTCCTGATAGGAATCACGGCAATTACCTACGTTATTCAAATGGCCACTGTAATATGATGAATCAATATTTTTACCAGAAGATTTGAGCCTCCGAATATTTTGTAAGTGAAAGTATCGTAATTTCCTCAGCAAGCTGAGACTGAACTGACATGCAAAAAATATGGTGAGATTAAAGATTCGGTCAGACAAAAATAAAAATTTGGTTAGTATAAAAATTTACTCTGCGCCGGCGGGGGTTACCAGTTTACCTTCTTCAGATAAGCTAGAACCAACAGTTTCCGGGCCAATCATATACCCAACTCCAACAATAACTGCCCC
>JAJZOM010000019.1 GCA_021811505.1 Thermoplasmata archaeon
CGGAATGGATCTTGAAGCATGCGAAGTTGGTGGTGCTAGCGATGGCAACTTTGTCTCAGCCGAAGGTATACCGGTAATTGACGGTATGGGAGCAGTCGGTGAAGGGGCTCATTCTCTGTCTGAGAAAATTGAGATATCTTCTACATTGAATCGCATATTACTGGTTGCAGCAACACTTCTTTACATATAGTGGACAAGGTTTTTTAATTATCACTAATTCAGTACCTATGGGAAAAAGGCATTCTGTTGAAGATTACATCAAGCTCAGGACGCTTACTTGTCTCGATACTTCTGAATCTGCCGGGTTGATATCGATAATATCAGGATCCGTAACTCACGAAAAGGAAAAAGTCCGTGACTCGTCGATTCTATTGCTTGATGCTGCCTCAGGCAGGGAATTACAAAGAATATCAGAACCTGGGTTCGATATAACTAGCGCTAGGATCAGCCATGATGGCACAAAGATTGCCTTTTTGTCCAACGATCGCAAAAAGCATCATCTTACGATAAGGAACATTTCATCTGGTCTTGAAGAGAAGCTCTTGCTGGATGGGGCGGCACACGGAATAGAATGGAACCAGGATGAAAGCATATTTCTCTTGATGACAGAGCCTATTTCACAGGAAATGAAGAACAGACATGAGAAAGGCGACGATTATGTCAACTACGAGATCGATGAAAAGTTTCGATCTCTCTACCTGTATTCGCCAGGTCAAGGTTTCCACAAAGTAACGGAAAATATCCAGGTCTGGGAATTTGCCTCCACAGAATCAAAGATTGTTGTCGTTGCATCTGACGACCCGTCCGAAGGATCATGGTACCGCTCTAAATTGATGCAGGTTGATATTGCCAAGCATAAGGTCGATGTTCTCTACGATCCATCCTGGAGAGCCATTGCTAGGCCCAGAATTTCACGAGACTCAAAGAAAGTGGTCTTTCTCGAATCACTGATGAGTGATTTCGGTGTATTTTCCGGTGACGTGATTGAACTAGACCTGGAGACACGGCAAAGCGGAAACCTTACTGAAAATCATGAAAGAAGCTATTTTGACGTCCGCTGGAAGGATACTTCCCTATACTTCCTGTGGGGCAAAGAATGCACAACTGGCATTTCTGTTTATTTGAACAACGCCTTGACTGATATATGGAATTCAGTCGGCACTGTTATGCCTGTATATTCACCGGAATTCATGTTCATAAAGAATGGCCTGGTTTTTTCCTTCCAGGATGCTGATCACCCTGCGGAGGTCTGCGTTGTTGGCGAGAACAGAGGACTATCCCGTATTACCAATGAGAACAGCACTGTCATGGAGTGCAGTCCCCTCCCTGCAGAGGTTGTAAAGTGGAAATCGTCAGATGGCATGGAAATATACGGCGTCTTCCGATCGGCAGGAGAGAATTGCCCGGTTGTTGTTGACGTACATGGTGGACCGACATCGTATTCGCCAATCACGTTCATGGACAGGCTGACTAACCTCATTTCCTCCGGCTTTTCAGTATTTTCGCCAAATTACAGGGGAAGCGTCGGAAAAGGAAGGGCATATGCTGAGGCAAACCGGGGCGATATGGGAGGCATGGATTTTGCTGATATACTTGCTGGAATGGAATATCTTCGGGAATCTGGCAGGGCAAAAATCGATAAGTGGTTTATAACCGGTGGCTCTTACGGGGGCTTCATGACCTCATGGGCTATCACCCAAATCAACAAGTTCTCTGCTGCTGTGGGTTTATTCGGAATATCGGACTGGGTGAGCTTCCATGGTACCACCCATATAGCAGACTGGGATGCCATTCATTATAATGAATCGCCGTACGCCGGCAAGAAGTTCGAGAAATTTTCACCCTTGAACTATATTGATAATGTCAAGACTCCTGTGCTGCTTCTTCACGGCATAGAAGATCCTTATGTTCCCCTAGGACAATATCTGCAGTATTACCGTGCACTGAAGGACAAGGGGAAAATTGTGCAGCTGATGATGTTCCCGAGGGAAGGGCATGGTTTTTCCGAGACAGAGCACGTGAAGAGAAGCTTGAATGAGACTTTCAACTGGTTCAGTAAATATTCCTGAACCATTGTTTTTATATTTTCTTCAAAGCACAGTGGCAGATCTGCTCATCTTATTGAAGGAAATGCAACGTTCACCGTCAAAGTAATTGGTATCCTCTATCCTTACACCGCCCTTTCCCTGGATATAGATGCCGGGTTCTATAGTGAAGACTGAATTCTTGATCATGGTCCTGGTGTCTGTGCCTACAAGAAAAGGAGGCTCATGTACCTGTATTCCCAGGCCGTGGCCCAGTCTGTGTATAAATTTATCACCATATCCCGCATCAGTTATGATTTTTCTGGCTAGACTGTCCATCTCACTGTATTTCGTGGTCCTCCTGGCTTCTTTCCTCACAGTTTCGTTTGCCTCTCTTACCGTTTCGAGAATGGTATGCATTTCCGGGTCCTCCTTTTTCCAGAAAAACGTTCTGGTGGAGTCGGATGCATAACCACGGTAGGAACCGCCGTAATCAATGACGATCGTGTCGCCGGACTTCAGTTTAGTGTTGTCTGGAGAATGGTGGGGCATAGCCGAATTCGGGCCGAAACTGACTATTGATGGAAACGCGGGACCAAATAGATCCTCTTCATAGAAGTTGTTCTCCAGTATCCTGCTGAACTCTTTTTCCATTATGCCTGTTTTTAGTTCTGGAAGTGAATTCGTGAGGGCTTTTTCTGATCTTGCAATAGCTTCACTGATGTTGGAAAGTTCAGAATGATCTTTTGTTATCCTCATTTCCTGAAATAGCGGATCGGCGGACACAGCCATTCCGCTCAAGAACTTTTCCATCCTTTCATAATGAAAATATGGGACAGATCCTTCGATTGCAATCTTCCCCTTTTTGGATAAGACCTTACTTGCAAGATTGTATGGATCTTCACCGTCGAGCCAGGTTTTAATATTGTCCACTGGAGTTTCCTCCATGACCTGCTGTTTCATCAAGTCAGGACAGACTACTACTTGCGAATCTTTCCCAATTATCAACAAAGCAAGCCTCTCCATGGATTCTGTGATCATTCCCGTAAGGTAGAAAAAATTGGGTCCGGGTGGAACGAGAACATAATCCACTGATGCCTCTTCCATTAAGGCCCTAAGGTTCTTCAATCTTGACTCAAAAGTTGCTTTATCCAGGTACATGAAAGGTAATTTTCAGCCAATATATGAGGTTGAGTCCATATCAAACTTACTA
>JAJZOM010000094.1 GCA_021811505.1 Thermoplasmata archaeon
CTGGTCATTCGGCATGCCTATACTTATAATGAGTTTCATAGGCGCATTAAGATCAAGGAACATAAAAATCTCCAATTACAGTGGAAAAATACCCAATCTGACAATTTTTGAGATTCCCACAATTGGATCGTACAACGTGATTCCTGCACTGACCCGGGTCGTAAATTCAATACTGTTGAATGCTCCGAAGAATCTTGAAAACTGGAGAATTGACATAGTCACGGAGGAGTGGGCTGAGGCACTCAATGCAATAAGGGATCAATTTCTTCCTGAGGAAAAAGTAAATCTCGTGGTAGTACCCAAAGAGTACAAAACCATCACAGGTTCAATCAATAAATCCCGGGCTCTTCAGTACGCCGTAGAATACCACGCGGGCAGGGGAGAAAACAGCAAGGACATATGGTTTTTCCATCTGGATGACGATGCAGCAGTGGGACCAGATACTATTGCTGCAATTGCTGAACACATACAGTTCAAGGGATCAAAGTATTACATTGCACAGGGCATACTGGCCTTTCCACATCAACTTTCCCGGTCTCTTATAGTAAAATTTGCCGATTCAATGAGGCCGTCAGACGATCTCACGAGATTTTATTTCTTCACGGCGTTGCTGAGAACACCACTGGTTGGCCTTCATGGAGAAAATCTTCTTATCCGCTCCGATATAGAATCAGAAATAGGATGGGAAAACGGTTCAAGGCAAATAATCGACGACAGTTGCTTTGGGTTGAGGTTCTCTGAAAAATACTGGGGAAAATCCTCGTTCCTCCCGGCTTTTACCTACGGCGCTTCACCATCAAGCGTCAGGGACATGCTAAGGCAGAGGCGCAGATGGCTTGTAGATATAACAAATCTTGGAATATACGGACCCCTGCCGTGGAAATACCGGTTAATGCTGATTTATTCCGCTATGTTCTGGAGCAGCATGATCACTCAGAACATCATTCTGGCGACCTTATTGCTTCAGTTCTTCCACATAATCAGCTTTGAACTCATAACTCCGCCAATGGGGATAATGTGGGCTTTCACCTTCAGCTTCTGGATATGGTTCTACTGGAACGGTCTTCACATAAACACATCGGTATCAGAGAATGCAATGCCTTTCTGGAAGAGTGCGCTTATGATGATCCCGCTGTTCTTTTTTGTGATAGGTCCACTCGAAGCCATTGGTGGAATAATGGGCATTTACGCATTCCTCAGAAATGAAAAAAGGTTTGAAGTGATTCAGAAACCGTTGTGATCTTTGTTTTTAGGTATTCTTATCTCCAGATCAGCTCAAAAAACTCTTTCACTTCACTGCATTTAAGTTGACCCTGTGCGGTTGGTTCGGTGATATAGCAATATATAAGCCGCGATCCAAGAACGGAATAGAGGATCCTGGTCATTGGGTCGCTGCCTATCTCCATGACAGCCACATTATCGTATTTTCCCAGAAGTCTTATTAAATTTCTGCTGGAAGCCATGGAGGCGGGCGTCACTATCTTGACAAATCTCGCCTTGTTACAATAAATTCCAGCTATGTTTTCGAGAGTTTCATAATCCGGTTCTTCTTTCAGGAAGTGCCTGGATACAATCATTCCAGTGAAATCAAGATAGTTTTCACGCAGGAATTCAGCCTCGACATCTATCAGGAATCCCATTTCCAGTGCGGACTTCAGGAAGCTGGCTTTAATCTCGCGATCAATATGCCGGACTCCCCCCTCGTTTTCATCCCTGACCGTAAGGATTATCCTATCTTTGACTGCAACAAGTCCTTCCAGGATATCGGTGTTCAGTTCATGCAGGTAATCCAGTCTCAACTCCGTCAGATCGCATTCATCGGAAGGTACATGCCTCAAATCAGAAACATCATTAATCGGTAGGGAACCAACTATAAGCGGCTTCATGTTAATTCTATCACCCCCCCGATGCGTGAAATATCTTCGTAAAAGCGAGGATTACTTTTACTGACGCACTCCGCTCCTCTTACGGTACCGCCGAATCTCGTGGCGAGAACCGTGCCAAGCATCGCTATCCTGTGATCCATGCTGGAATCAATAATCCCGTATTTCCCGGGGCCATTGCCGCTCACTACAATATTTCCATCGAAATCTGCCCTGATTCCAAACGATCTTAGGGTATCCATTATTGTTGAAATCCTGTCGCTTTCCTTGATCTTAAGCAGTTCTACTCCCCTGATGGTCGATGTCCCATTTATTACCGAAGCAAGCGCAGCAAGACTCACCGCCATGTCCGGTGAATCCGAGACGTCTTCATTGAACGGATGCAAATCGTCATTGGAAGATACCTGCCATTCCCGGTTCAGCACTTCACTTCCTGCACCACATTTCCGGAATATGTCAACTATCCTGGAATCTCCCGCAGAATCCTCTGGAAGTTCCAGACCTTTTATCCTAATTTTTCCTCCGGTCAGTACAGCTGCGGCCGCGTAAAAGGAAGAAAGAAGAAAATCGCCTGGAACAGGGCCTGAATAGTTCAGGGCGACTCCCGGATCGACATTGATCGTAGTGCCGCTGAATCTGACGCTGGCACCGATTCTGTTCAGAATGTCACACGTCATACGGATGTAGCTTGCTGATCTGACAGGCGGAAGAATGTTGATTTTACCGCCTCCGCTCATAAGCAGGGCAAAGATGAAACCGCTGATGTACTGGCTGCTTTCTGAACCTGAAATTTCAACATAATCCGACACAGCTTTTCCGCTGATTCTTATGGGTAACCTGTCACCGATCACAGTAACTCCGTTTTCCCTCAACCACTCTATAATTGTATTCAGTGGCCTTTTCCTCAGAGTCTCATCTCCATCTACGACAACATCCATCCCTTTGTATGCAAGAACTGGGAGAAGCATGCGCAGTGTCGTTCCGGAACCACCGAGATAGATGTTGTTTTTCCCTGACGTCCCGGTTCTACCGGATTTCCAGAGATCACCGGTACTATCCACGCCAAGTGCTTCCACGGCGGAAATAGCAGCCATAACGTCGTCAGACATGTGGAGATTATGCAGCTCAATTTTTCCCAGCAGAGCCGAGAATAGCAGCCTGATGGCAAGACTCTTCGACTGGGGGGCATCAACAACTCCAGAAATTCTGGATCTGGTGATCTTCGCAATCAGCTTAGACCACCTTTGCAATTATTGCTTCGCCTACGCTGTTATAAAGGTCTAAAACCGGCCCCTCCTCACCCTCCTTAACTGCTGCAAAAATGGAAGGGCCATTGCCTGAGGCTCT
>JAJZOM010000244.1 GCA_021811505.1 Thermoplasmata archaeon
AGAACTCAAAACCGCAATCATAACCAATGTCCCTGCACTTGTAAAGAAAAGTAGCCATAATTTTGTATGTGCATAGGATATAAAACATCTCCGATGTAAATGCGTTACTGACAGATGTGCGTGATAGAGTTCTTGATAGACACGCAGAATTCCAAGCGAGATTGTGTTCAAGATTATGGCATCATTATGGTTGCTTGAAGCAACCCCTCATGCACAGATCCCACGGATTAGGTGGAGGAACAACCCGAGAATTTGGAATGGAGAAACTGCCCCGTAACTGATCCTGCGCAATCATCCTATTTTATGCTAACACGCAAAATATTCAGGGGAAAGAGACCTTTCACGTACCCTGATCATCCGGGATAAAAGAATATTAGACAAGGAAGTATTATCAAGTATGCTTATAGAAGACCAGAGAAATATTTCATGCGGAGGAGACCCATTCAATTACCTTAAGAGTGTACTGAAGGGGCTCTATTTTGATCTCTCCCCGGGACAGGATGCAAAAGTATTGCTGCTCAGCGAAAAGTTCCCATACAAGCGGGACTTGTTTGAAAGTCTCTCGAAAAATTCCCGCCTGAAACTGGTTGATATGAGGGAAGAGCATGGCGAAATTGAGCTGATAATACGAAGAGACAACCAGTGATTCGGGATGGTTCTGGCATGAGAACTTACTGCATCAGCTGCGGTAAATCCAGGAAGGGGAGCGAGCTAAGATGCCTGAAGTGCAACGGCATATTCAATATGGAACCTGACTTTAAATACAGAGACAGTCCAAGGGAAAACTATCCGTATATCAGACAGATGATTTCGCTGGGAGAAGTTGTAACACCTATTCTGGATTTCGATACCGTATCCATGAAACTTGAGTACTTCTCGCCTACCTTTTCCTACAAGGACAGGGGGTCAAAAACTCTTATTTCCGCTCTCGCAGAAAGGTACGTGAAACCGGGGGAAACAGAAATAAACGAGGATTCTTCTGGCAACGCTGGCGCCTCCATCGCAGCCTACGGGAAAAGGGCGGGATTCGATGTGAACATCTTTGTGCCCGAAAACACGATTCAGGGAAAGATTTCGCAGATAGAGTCCTACGGTGCAAGGATAGTGCCGGTTAAGGGTGGCAGGGAAAAGGTTGCTGAAGCTGCCAGGCTGAACAGCGGGGTCTATGCAAGCCACGTCATAAACCCGGAATTCAGGGACGGTATCAGGGAACTTGCTTACGAGATTTTCAGGCAGGGGAATGGCAGGGTTCCGGACAATATCTTCATTCCGGTGTCCGCTGGAACCCTGCTTATAGGCATGTACAGCGGGTTCCATCACCTGATGGAAAGCGGGGAAATTGGTAGGGTGCCAACCATTATAGCTGTTCAGACTGAAGCTGTATCGCCTTTATGTTCCAGCGTAAACAACACACCATATGATCCAAATAACTCCATTGGATCAGTTGCAGACGCATTAGTATCCAGGACGCCCCCACTTTTGAACCTAATGTCTGACATAGTAAAGGAGAACGGCAAATGCGTTACTGTGAGCGAACAATCAATAATTAGCGCGAGAAAGAACCTTGCCCTGATGGGGATTTACGCGGAGTACAGTTCCGCAACTGTCCTGGCTGCATTCTCACTTTCACATTTTGATGGAAAGAGCTTGCTGGTCATCACTGGAAACGGGTTGAAAACACCCTGAGGGCAATCACTCTTAAACAGCCGATCAGAGGGATTTGCGATCGTCTATCTTCTTTCCATTGATTATTATGGAATGTGTTACCTTTGTGCCGCCTCGCTTTACCAGTATTGAGACGGAACAGTATTTTGAAAGTGAAAGGTTCACTGCCTTCCTTACATGTTCAGTATCAAGATCTCCGATCAGATCATAAGTTATATTCACACTCTTAAGCGTCTTCGGTATCTGTTCCTCCCTCTCAGCCTCAAGAATGCACCTGTAAGACTTGAATGGCTGCTTCATCTTCTGCAGGATAGAGAGAACATCGTCGCTTGTGCACGATCCTATGGAGAGGACAAGCAGTTCAGTTGGGCTGAAATTCTGTAAATTATCCGACAGAGAGTTCTTGATCCTGACCGGGTCTTTTCCGTCCACGTCTGTCAAGAATCCGTTCCCGCTTTCGTATCTGAATGAAAGAAGCATACTTCACCATTAACTCATTGTTAAATAACTTAATTTCGCCATACCGATGATTTTCCTTTACAATATCATAAAAAAAATTGCCGGGGATGGAATTTCAACTGGCATTACAGGCATCATGAAAACGCGAAGGAAAATCATGCTGACCGCCTAAAACATATAGAGCTACACAAGCGTTTACATATTGACCTACATGAAGGAAGTAGTATTAAGGAATGATAATGCAGTATCACCGATCATCGCGACAATTTTGCTTATCGCCATAACAGTGACCCTTGCGTCAACTCTGTACTCTATCGTCGGAGGATACTTTTCCAACGCTCCGGTCCTGACGCCTCAGGCCAACATTGCCGTTGTCAACATGACCAAGGTGGCGTCAAATGGAACGGGGACGGGTAGCTATATCGTATACATAGAATCTGTCTCGGGAAATATATCGCTTTCGTATGTCCGGATGATGGTCACTCTGAACACAGGAAACATCACAACAATACCGTTACTGAGCATAGGATTAAATGGAATCCCCCTGACGACACACATAGTGGCAAACCTGACAAAGGGCAGTACTACGTTCTCCCCTCTGGATTTCATATCCATAAAGGAGAACAATGCTCGTCAGTTCGTAACGAGAATAGCCTTCATTGATACTGCGTCAAGCGGGATAATTGCTTCAGCATACCCACAGTGAGTTTTCTACCCTCACTATAGTAATTTCTGCGTTTTCATTCCTTTTACGCATTCATTTATTGATTCAACGACCCAGGGCACCATGTCCCGGAAATGAACGCCATAAGCCTTCGAGCACGCTATGGGCATGAGACATTGCCGGAACATTCTGCAATGCCACATCCAGCCCGTGTGGGTATCCTACTGCAACTGCCGCAACTCCAGCACTTCCTATCCCAATAGCTGTCAATGCCGCCTTCGCAATCGCCAATCCTGTTACTACCATTAATCTTAATCAGGTGCATTTCATATTGCTTTTGTGGTACAAATATAGCCGATATACGACTATGGCAAAGACTCTTCTTAGGATTTCCTGTGCCAT
>JAJZOM010000082.1 GCA_021811505.1 Thermoplasmata archaeon
AGAGTGCATATGCCTCATCGAATTTCCTCCCGGAATGTACCCCTTGATCTGCTGAAAGCGATAGTTCCCGACAGATATCCGGTTCCATAAGAAATTCGTCCTTCAGCTTTTCTCTTACTACAATACTCAGCTTATCCTTTGGCCTCGTGATCGCAACGAAATCTATCCTAAGCGGCTCTTCACTCAGGTCTTCAATCACATCCAGTCCTGTTACCTGTTTTATTATACCAGAAGCCATGATATCGAAGAAACCCAGGGGTGATGAAGGAGAGGCTGGCACATAGATCACCTCATCAAATTCCAGTCCCTTGGCTTTGTGGACGGTGAGAAGGTTCACGTTTGATTTCTGGAGGTCTATCTCTTCCTCACTTGAGGCAAAAATCAGGTAGTTGAAGTATTCTTCCACGCTGAATTCCCGGAATATGTCGAAGAATTCGTGTGATGCCTCACTGATGGATTTTGCAGCCATATAATAGTCATTCCCCAGGGTGACAGACAGTGGCAGGATCACCTCGCGCAATACCGTGCTTATCATTTCGGAGCCCACGCGCATGGATCTGTATTTTGTAATGTTATCCGGGAGCAAATCGTGGAAATCGCTGGTCGCTTTCACTTTCCTGAATAAATCTGTGGCTTCCATTAAGGTGAGACCGGAAAAGGGAGTTAGGAGCGCGCGGGCAACCACGAACTGATCCGTGGAAAAGAGCCCCCTGAGGAAAGAGATTATCTCGGATGCTGCATTGAAGCTCGCATTATATGGCATTGTGGATGAATATGATATCCCAAGATCGTCAAGGTATGCGGATATCTTGGATATCTGCCCGTTTGTTCTGGCAATTATGGCGTATTGACGGGCCCCTCCATTATGTGCGTCCATGGATTGTTTAAGGATATTGCAGGAAACACGTTCAGGAATGTCAGCGATAATAAGGTCGACTTTTTCTCCCTGCCGGCCTTCATGGCTCCTAAGATCCCTCAATTCATCTTCGTATGATTTATCTGTGCTTTTAGACAGGAAGTAGCTTTTCGCGTAGTTGAGAATGTTATCCGTACTTCTATAATTACTGCTTTTGGACAGTTTCCTGAAGTCAGTGTTTTGGAGATAGCTGTTGAATGAGCTCAAGCTGCCTCCCTGGAACCCGAATATGGACTGTTTCCTGTCTCCAACGAAAATCCTGTTTCTTCCAAGTTCCCTGGCAATCATTGTCTGGATCTGATTTAGGTCCTGGAATTCATCAACAAGGACATATCTGTATTTTCTAGAATTATTCAGTTCCAGGAACTGAGAAAGTATGTCATTATAATCCATCAATTTTCTTTCACTCTTGAATGCCTCGTAGAACATGAATACCTGCAGGAAATCGTTGATAAGCCGATCGAACTGCTTCTCATCAATTGACTTGTTCTTGAGGAAAACCGGATTCATCTTTACAATATCTTTCACTTTCTCGATGTCAACCTTATCAGGCGTGATTCTGAAACTTTTCAGGTAACGTATAATATTCTCAGTCCTTGGCGTTATATCTGATAGAAGGTATTCGTCCTGGTAAGTGAATGTACCCAGTTCCGAAAATTTCTTAAATATCAGGTAACGAAGCGTGGTGTTTGATACCAGGTTAACTGGCTTGCCTCCGGATTCCAGCATTTTTGCAGCATGGCTGTGGATCGTGCTCACCGATATCCGCATTCCTTCTTTTCTCAACTCCGGTTTATCCTTAAGGTCTTGAAGAATCCGGCTTCTCATCTCATCAGCTGCTTTGTTGGTGAATGTAACGCAGAGTATCTCATCGCCCGGAATGTTTTCCCTCAGGAGGGCAATCACCGTATCGACAATCTCCCATGTTTTTCCAGTGCCTGGATTTGCAACCACTATGGTGTCCTTCAGGCTCCCGTTTTCCAGTTTCACAATTCGCACACTCCGATGATGTTCAAGTGCTGGATAGTTTAAAAATCAATTCCTTTCCTTGCTGGGATTCCCTGAGAATATGGATGCCTTATCTCTCTCATCTCAGTTATCAGGTTTGCCCTCTCAAGCACTTCTTCTGGCATTTTTCTCCCGGTCAGTATCATCTCAACATTGCCGGGCCTTTTGTCTATGAATTCCAGCAACTCGTCCATCCGCAGAAGATTGTAATACAATGCCACATTTACTTCATCCATTATGATTATGTCCCACTCACCATTGTATACTTCCGATTTCATTTTGTCAAAAGCGTTCTTTACTTTAATCCGATAGTCCTCTGGAGGGGATCCCCTTGGGCATATCACCAGATTCTTGACTTTCTGTTGATCCTCAGCAGGTATATCTCCTTCCCAGGCGATGAAATAGGGCATGCCAACATACTCAACCTTTAGCTTCTCCCCGAATAACTTGGATGACCTGTTTTCGCCATATATCCCCATTTTCATGAACTGTATTATGTAAACCCTGAGTCCCCATCCCAGAGCTCTGAAAGCCATGCCGAAAGCCGCAGTCGTCTTTCCTTTACCGTCTCCCGTATATACCTCAAGCAATCCATTCTTCAACTTAACCATCTGATCTGCACCCCTGGAATCTCAGTGAATCGATATAAACAAACATCATTTTAACTATCGCTGGAATTGCAGTTCATGCTTAATCTCCTTCTCGTGGACACCGAGCTTGAAATAGTTCCAAAAATCATGGCCGACGACTATGCCATAAGGATTAACGCCAAAAAAAGGAAGAAGCCCGCATCCAAGTTACTGCTGGATTCAAATTTCATGCATGCTGCAATAGAAAGGTATTTTCCATCTGAATCCAACAGAAGAGGAAGGCCGGACATAGTTTACCATTTCCTGGAAGTCGCGATGGAAAGCATATTGAACAAGAAAGGGGAAATGAGAGTATGGATACACACGAGAAACAACCTGATCGTTGAGTTGAATCCTCAGGTGAGATTACCGAAATCCTACAACAGATTCGTAGGATTGATGGAAGATCTCTTTGACAAAGGTCAGATAATGGGACCGGACGGATTCCTGTTAAGGCTGCATGACGGTGATTTCAAGACGCTGCTGGAATTATCCGGGCATTCAAAACCGGTGATTCTGTCGCCAAATGGAACCAGAACAAACATAAGAAAAGTGTTTGACGTATCCGGGAAAGACACGAGCGTAATAATAGGCGGTTTCTCAGAGGGTGACTTCAGATCTCCCGTGTACGA
>JAJZOM010000047.1 GCA_021811505.1 Thermoplasmata archaeon
TGACTCAGGCGTATTACGGGACCGGACTTGCAGTGGCAGCGTTTGTTGTGGTGGAAGTCTCACAGCTTATGTCTCCAGTATTGTTCGGTAACAGCGGTTCCAGGGCACTTTACGCACTGGCAAGGGATGGCATATTCCCTTCGGTGTTGACAAAAATTCATCCCAAGCACAAAACGCCGTACGTTTCAGTGATAGCGGTGTTCATAACAGTCGTAGTCGGAATCCTCGTGACGCTTCTGCCGATGATATACTTATTCGGCGTGGGTAATGGTCTCTTCAACGCGTTTGTAATATGGGCAATTGCCATCACAGTGTTTACCCTGATATACCACGTGATAGTAAATCAGGCATTGATCCTTTTCACGAAGAAGCTTGGGATAACAAAAATTCTGACACACTTTGTTGCACCCACCATCGCATCCATCCTGATGGTAGTGGCAATTTATTATTCCCTGCTTGGCCTGATTTGGCCTCTTACTATAGCGTATTACATGATACCGGCCTGGATACTAATTGCTGTGGCCGTAATATTCGTAAGACGGAACAAGTTGAAAATGGACAAGCTCGAGGATACTAAGGCGTAATTTTTACGGGGTCAAATTTTAACCCCCTATTTTTTCTATCTTTAAACAATGAGGCGGGGATATGGTTAGTCCGCAATTTAAAAAATTTGAGCTGATGGTTACTGGAACCGACAGATTCTACGTAAAATCAGGAGAAGAAAAATATCTGGACTTCTCCGGATCAGGTATGACGACCGGTTATGATTTCTTCAAAACACTGGATATTTCCCCAGTAAGTTCGCTTGTTTTTAAAAACAAGTTCACCGAGACCTTCACAGAAATGCTGAGGAGAGTTTCCGGGTTTGAAAAAATAGCTTACACAACATCCGGAACTGAAGCGTGCGACATGGCATTATCAAGATACGGCCTGCCCATTGTGTCACTCGAAGGTGCCTATCATGGCAGAACTTATCTCACATATCTCGTTTCAAACGGACTTGGGATAGACTATGACAACAGAATCGTCCATCTCAGAATACCCAAAAGTCCGGATGAAGAACATTCGGTCAGAGAATATAATGAATCGATAATGGAAAAGGCAGCCGGAACCTGGGACTTCAATGGAAAGCCTCTGATTATAGAGCTAATCCAGTCAGACGGGGGAGTAATTGTACTTTCTGAGGAATTTATCAGGCATCTGAAGGCGCTTTCCGGAAAATATGGTCTTCGCATTATAGTAGATGAGGTGTATACCGGATTTGGAAGATCAGGTGAAATGTTCCTTTTCAGGAAGCATGATCTGGTTCCGGATATGGTATGTATAGGCAAGGGCATGGCGGCAGGATTGCCTATGGGGGCTGTACTTTACAATGGATCATGGGACAGGCCGTTTGGGAACGTACTGGGAATGCAGGGCGGCAACGCTGCCTGTGCTTCCGTGGGGATAAACGTCATGAAAGCTCTTACAGAGGATCAGTTGATCAGGGTGAGAGAGATGGGAATGCTGGCAATCACAAGACTTCGAAAAATAAGCAATCAAAGAATCCTGGAGGTACGCGGAAGAGGCTTCATGATTGGAGTGGACCTTTCCGGCGGTGACGACGAAGGAACCGAATATGCATATGATGTCAGGGAACGTTTATCCAGGGAAGGCGTAATTTGCAGTCTTGTCGGGGAGAAAAACAATGTATTGAAAATAACCCCGCCGGTCCTTATTGATGAAATGACATTCACGCACGGACTGACGAAAATAGAAAAAGTGTTGACGGAAATTTAGCAATTTGAATACAACTTCCCATATTTTTGTGTCAAGGTATTTATATAATCTAAAATTACTCTCATTCTATGTTCTGCCCTAAGTGCGGTTCGTTAATGTCGCCTTCAGGAGGCAAACTCGTCTGCAGTTCATGTAAGCATACTGAGAATGTCTCTGAAAAAAAGGCTAGTAGGATAGTCAGCAGGGGTTCCTCGAAGGAAGTTATTATGATCAGGGAAGAGAAGAGTACCGAGCCTCTGGATTCCGATGCGGTCTGCCCGAAATGTCAGCACAGAGGGGCGTATTACCTGCTGAAGCAAACTCGTTCCGCGGACGAGCCGGAAACGAAATTCTACACATGTGAATCCTGTGCTCACAGATGGCGAGAATATTAAATTGTTAAATTACATAGTCTGGTGATATCATGGTTCTGGAAAGTCTGGCAGGTTCTCTTCGGGAAACTCTCAGGAGAATATCAGGAGCCAGCTACATAGACAAGGAAACTATCAAGGAAGTCGTTAAGGATGTCCAGAGGGCACTTCTGAAAGCAGACGTAAATGTGAAGCTTGTCCTGGAACTTTCGGCATCTCTCGAAAGGAGAGCCACAGAGGAGAAGCCTCCCGCAGGTATGACTGAGCAGGACTATATGGTCAAAATTATCTATGAAGAGCTTCTCAAAATACTCGGGGAGGACTCAAAGCTTGTGCTCAGAGATCAGACCATAATGCTCGTGGGACTTTACGGTCAGGGCAAAACCACCTCTGCAGGGAAACTTGCTAAATTTTTCCATAGAAAAGGACTCAGTGTCGGGCTTATCGCTGCGGACATACACAGGCCCGGTGCGTACGATCAGCTTGAGCAGTTATCAAAAACACTGAGTGTTCCTTTCTATGGTGAAAGAAACCAGAAGGATCCTGTCAGGATTATCAAGAACGGTCTCGAAAACATGAAACAGCTGAAGGTCAAGATCATTGATACAAGCGGTCGGGATTCGCTCAACGAAGAACTCATAGATGAAATAAAAAAGATCAAGAAAGCAATCAACCCGGACGAAGTCCTCCTTGTCATGGATGCAACCATCGGCCAGCAGGCCGGTCCACAGGCGAGGACAATAAATGATGCTGTGGGAATAACCGGTGTCATAATTACGAAGATGGACGGAACCGGAAAGGGGGGAGGCGCTCTCAGCGCAGTTTCAAGCATACATTCCCCGGTTTATTTCCTTGGCACGGGAGAGCACATGGACGATCTTGAAATATTCAACTCCAAGAAGTTCCTGTCAAGGCTTCTCGGGCTCGGAGACCTGGAAACGCTCCTGGAAACTTTCAAGGAGACAAACATAACCGAGGAAGAGGCAGAAGAATCCATGAGCAGGCTCATGTCGGGAAAATTCAACCTGAAAGACATGTATGAAATCTGGGAGAA
>JAJZOM010000028.1 GCA_021811505.1 Thermoplasmata archaeon
ATCTGGGAAGAAATATGACTGGAGGCGCTGGTTTCTCGGATCGGGAACAGACGAGGATCGCACAATGGATCTCTCGATTACAGACGGTATTTTCTGGACTGTATATAGCAACATGACATCACCATATCTGGTTGCTTTTGCCCTTCTTATAATTGGACCCACCGCACCGGTTGGATACATTATTGGCATTCCATATCTGATAGTACCGCTGGCACAATATGCAGCAATTGTTTATTCGAGAAGATCGTCAGATCTGAGGAATCTTACCATTAAAATCACTTTATTTGACAGGATAATATGGATCGCAGTATCTCTTCTCATCTTTCTTAGGGGATACCTTCTTATTTCCGTTCTGCTGATATCATTCCTTACCTTCAGAATATTCTTTTCATCCTTTTCCGGTACAACATGGACATCATGGGTACCGGCCGCAATAGGCTCAAAGAAAAGGAATCTCTATTTTTCAAAGAGGAATCTATTCCTCCGGTTCTTTTCACTTGTAGGTTATGGAATATCATCTGCTGTCTTCTTTTTGTTCGGGGATACTCGGGAGGCATACCTGACATTATTTATAGGATCCCTGATCTTTTCAACCATTTCACTGATGGTAATGAGGAGAATCCCGCCGTTTAAGGCGGAAAAGGAGGAAGGTACAGTATCGGATACCACAAAGAGACTTTTCTCTTACCTGATCTTTACGCTCTTAACTGGTATAGGTCTGAGTGCATTTTCTCCATACCTCCAGCTTTACATACTCTCGACAAACTTCCTCGGTCTTACACCGGAAATATATACACTCGTGATAACCGTTATCGCGCTATCTGCCATATCATCCCAGATATACTGGGGAAGACTGATTGAAAGAATCGGCAATCTCAGAGCGATTCTGATTTCAGGCGTTGCGATTTCAATTGTTCCTTTGCTCACATCGTTTACGCATTCCTTTTTAATTCTTATGTTAGCAGTAATTTTGCTCGGGCTAATGCAGTCAGGGTTCACGCTTGCTGCATTTAATGAACTTATCTTTAGATCCGAAAAGCGCCGGATAAGCGGCGTATCAGTATATAGTCTGGTGCAGGCGCTCTCAGTTGGTGCCGGCCCGGTAATCGCGAATTTTCTCTTCGACATCAACACAAGTAGCCTGGAGTCCGTTTTCATATTATCTTCGGCACTCATATTGATAGGTTCAGTTTATTATTATTCGATTCAGAGGAAAGAAAAAAGCAAAGCAACTTAAATAAGTTATTGGGCTATTATCAGGATCAAATTGGTTGATTTGTATTTCATTGATTATATGGAATCTATTGGGAAACGTGAATGCCCGATATGTGATTCTGTTACAAAGGCTACGGAGAGATTCTTTTCAGGTTTAATCTATGAGTCCAACTCCGGTACGATTAAGAAATATGCTGATTCCGGAGGGTTCTGCCCGCCACATGCCTCAAAATTCATTTCCTTTGTCCAGTCAAATCCCGAACTTGGCGGTGGACTTTCTGCTTTACCTCTTGTGTTTGGGCAGATGGAAATTGCAGAAGAAATCCTTTCAGGGCACAGCGACAGAAAAAAACTGGAATCTCACTTTCACTGCCCGGCATGCAGTACCGCAAAGTTAAGGGAATCTGATTCTATCGGGGATTTATCAGATATGGTAAATTCAGGCAGGATCAATCCGGTCGATCTTGCAAGTTCGATATGTTATCCGCATTTCTATAGGATAATTTCTTTTGTGACAGGCAATTTTAGAGAGCTTCTGATATCTCGGTTTTGTGGCATCATTAAAAAATTAAGGACCGATTTGCTGCACTACAGGGAATCATATGCCTATAACAGCGGGGAAAACCTTTACGCCGGGGAACTTTGGAAGAAATCTATAATAAAATTCGCAGGAAAATTTTGAAAATGATCATTTATGAATGAAACAAACCAAGTAGCTAGAAATATTTGATTATTTAACCTTGTTCGTCCTTTACCGGGTTTAACCTGTAAATAAGCCCCCAAAGAATATTTATGAGGCTAAAAGTCTGTTATTCCGCCTGTTTTATGCGTAAATCTAGAAACATTTATTTGCCTTTGATTGTTAAAGAAATTGTTGTTTTATGGATGCTGATGCAGCGGCCATGGATTCTAAACCCAAAAAGGTCAGGAAATACGAGATTTCCAAGCTCATATATCTATCTCCTGTGCTGATTGTTCTCGCTGTCCTGAACTTTTACCCGATTGCTTACACGATTTATATTTCACTGACAAACTTTAGTGGTACTCATTTTTACCATTACGCTTTCGTGGGTGCAACTAATTTTTACCTGGTTTTAACTTCACCCAATCTTCTTACTGTGATTTTTAATAATATTATATTTGCAGGCGGGAGCATATTATTAATGGCTTTTGCGGGTTTTGGGGTTGCAATTCTTATGTCTCAGCGCGGGATAAGAGGAAAAACATTCTTCAGAACTTTGATACTGGTACCATGGGCATTTCCTGCATTCATTACCATCCTCATCTGGAAAAATCTGCTGACAAAGTCATACGGTGCTGTAAATGAGGTTTTCCTGAAGCTATTTCATGTTAATCCGTACTGGCTTGGTTCACCGTCTCTTGCAATGTTGTCTATAATACTGGTCAATCTCTGGCTTTCACTTGCTTATTACACATTCGTTTATACTGCTGCTATTCAGAGCATACCAGCGGAGCTATACGATGCCGCTGAAATGGATGGCTATGGCACGTTTGGCAGGATAAGGAAGGTTGTAATACCGCTCCTGAGCAGGCAGATTGCCTTTATTACAATATTTGGCTTTATTTTTGCCTGGAGTAATTTCTACATTCCGTTTCTGCTCACATCCGGCGGTCCAGGTATTTCGACGCAGATTCTTATCACGTATTCGTACACAGAGGCATTTTCGTATAATTCATATGCAATCGCCGCTGTTTATTCAATAATATCAGTTCTGATCTTGCTTGTTATGGTTGTGATAGTAAATCACTATTCAAAAATGATGAGTGTGTTGTATTGAGGTGAAATATGCAGAGTACAGAAGATAAACTGGTCAAATCGGGTTTCGCAAGAAAATATGAAAATGCATACAAAATGAACAATCATTTCAAAAGAATCGGTTTATTAAAGAAAGTTATAACATACATAATACTTTCAATAATTGCTATTTATTCAGTTTTTCCAGTATATTATGTTTTTATAACTTCTCTGAGCCCACTTGCGACATTGACAGAAGCGTCGCTTTCTTCTTTGCTGCCAATACACGGCGGCCTGACGCTTTCTAATTACTACAATCTGTTGTTCAAGGAACCTTTCCTCACATGGTTAAAAAACACGCTCATATTTTCATTCTCTGCAACAGCGATTGGTGTTGGTCTTTCGATTACAACTGGAATAGCTTTTTCCAGGTTCAATGTTCCAGCAAAGAAAGCCCTCCTTTACATGCTGCTTGTTCTCTCCATGTTTCCATTTACTGTTCTGGTCATCCCATTCTACTTCATGTTTGCACAGTTCCATCTTCTTGATACATACATAGGTCTGATAATTCCATATTCTGCGGGAGCAGTGATCTTTGCCTCCTGGCTGATTAAGAATTACGTAGATAACATACCAAAAGACTATGAGCAGGCGGCTATGCTTGATGGGTATACGAGAACCGGGGCGCTGTTCCGGGTTCTTGCTCCAATTGCAAAACCGGCGATAATGCTTACAATAGTTCTTGCGTTCATGGGTCCATACACCGACTTTGCGCTTGCAAATCTCTTTATCACGTCCAAGGGCCTCTATACAATGGCCATTGGTATGTATCTTGTATCAGAAAATACCATTTCCATTCAGTTTGGGGTATATTCAGCTTTTGCAGTCCTGATGGGGATACCAATTTTCATACTGTTCTTCTTCTTCCAGAAATACATAGTGAGTGGGTTTAGCCTGGTGACTTACAGATGATCGATGATGCCTGGCATGGAATTACAACTTATGATAATTGCAGAAGTGCTGCATTATACCTTGAAAGGAGAAATGAATAAATGAGCGAACTTAAAATTGAACACGTAGTGAAAGACTTTGGAAAGGGAAAGGGAGTATTCGACATCAGTTTCACAGTTGAAAACGGGGAATTTTTCGTGATGCTTGGCCCGAGTGGCTGTGGTAAAACAACCACGTTAAGAATCATAGCAGGGCTCGAAACGCTGGATTCAGGCAGAATATTTCTGGACGATGTTGAAATAACAGATTTTCCTCCAAAGGACCGGGACATGGCTATGGTCTTCCAGAACTACGCTCTTTACCCGTTCCTGAATGTCGCTGAAAACCTGGCCTTTCCTTTGAAAAAAAAGAAGATGCCCAAAAACGAGATAGAGGCTAAGGTATCTGAAATCGCTTCTACGCTGGGAATTTCTGAGCTTCTGGATATGAAACCCGGGCAGATTTCAGGAGGGCAGAGGCAGAGGGTAGCTCTTGGACGAGCACTTGTCAGGGAACCATCAGTTTTCCTGATGGACGAACCACTTTCAAATCTTGATGCTAAGCTCAGAACCACAATGAGGGGGGAGCTGAAGAGGATCCAGAAGAGTTTTGGAATTACAACTATCTTCGTCACACATGATCAGGTAGAGGCCATGACGCTTGCGGACAAGGTAGCACTCATAAATAGCGGGGTACTTGTTCAGCTCGACTCACCAGATCAGGCCTACAACTACCCAAAGAACAGCTTTGTGGGAGGCTTCCTTGGTGATCCGCAGATGAATATGATACCTGTCGAAGTCATAAATCAGGATGGAAGGGTATCGGTCAAATTTGGTGACCAGACGCTGACCGGTCTTGATGTCAGCGGATTGCAATTGCCTGAAGGCACTAAAAGCATAGATGCACTTCTTGGAATCAGGCCCGAGGACGTTGAGGTCGGAAACAGCAAGGGGATAAGGGTGAAGGTGCTCATAGTTCAGGATCTCGGCAGGAGGCAGATCGAGCACTTCAGGCTTGTTGATTCCGGATTGGATATTATAAGGATTGTCGATGGAGATTCAAACCTAGGCGAAGGTCAGATTACAACTGTTTCACCAGCAGGGAATCACTTTTACCTCTTCGACAAAGCGAGTTCGCTCAGGATATGGCCTTTGCCAGAGAAAAAACTAGAGACAACGGTATAAGATATCTGGAACATTTTTGCTGATATATTGATTACAACAACGTAAATTATTTATAAAAAATTGAAAAATAAATGGATTTCTCTATGGGAAATAAAACCCATGAGAATATCTTATTGGTGTTATACCGGCATAGTATAGGTTTTCGTTGATAGAACTGATATAACTTACAGGTTGATAGTGGGAATTCTGTCCAAGTACGCCCATAACCATTTCGAATGGAACACCCTGGACGCTTGGCAGATAACCATTCTCTTTTAGATCAGCTACCATTGCACTTTCAAGCTGATTCGCGGCATCTGCTACTGTAACTGTTGAAGAGTTCTGTTCAAGGTTGGAAACAGCTGCCACGAAATTGCTGTAATAATACTCTAGGAGAGGTATATTTCCGTCAGACTGCGTATGCTTCTCTTGGGCGATCCAGCCGCCAATCAATGAATCGTTGAATGTGTGGTTCGTGATATATGATCCGGCTGATTTCAACGATGGAAAGTCGCCTGCAAGCTTAAACAGGTTTACCTGGGACTGGTTATCAACCATTGTCTCAATAAACTTAAGTGAAGCCCAGGTCTGTGCCGGAGTTATTCCGCTTGCCTGTGGCGTTGATATAACATATCCCACTGAACCCCATATTGGTGCTGGCCAGTTTCCAGTGGCGTTATCGTATGGGAGCGGAACGACACCTAGATTACTTCCAAGAGCCTTTTCCAGTGTGGACTGTGCCCACGGACCATCTATAAAGAATGCAGAATGTCCTGCCTCGAAGAGGTCGCATTCAATTGTGCCAGTCAAACCAGTTGTGTCAACTCCATATTTAACAGTCCAGTTCCACACATAAGAGAATGCTGCAATGGCCTGCGGAGAATTAACCTCGGGATAGAGAGTTGAGTTGAATATTGACGCTCCAAATGCTGGCAGCCAGGCTGCAAACCTGTATCCGGCATCAGCACCAAGATCGTAGGGCAGCCCAATATATGGAGAACCCTTGTCTGAAATGTTTTTTGCATCCATGATCATCTGGTAAGTGTTCGTTGGTGGATTCGGAACCAGTGCCTTGTTATAGTAAAGGCCCACTCCGTTTGTGTTTACAGGGAGCCCGAAAAGTGATCCATTATAAGTCCAGTCGGCTATTGTTCCCGCGGTAAATGAATTAATATATGTCTGGTTGAGGTAAGGGCTTAAATTCTGTGCAACGCCCGCGACCAATGCTTCTGCTCCATTCTCACAGGTATCTCTGTAAACATCCGGGGCCGTTCCAGCATGGGCCGCTGTCAGGTATGTGGTAGATGCTATCCCAACAGACGGGCTATCCTCAACGGTAATGTTCGGGTAGGCTGTCTCAAAAGCAGTCACAGACTGGTTAAAGGCAGTCGACTCTCCGCCCGCACTTCCAGAACCCCATACTGTAATGGTGACCTGACTGGAGGTTGTCGTCGTGCTGGGCTTCTTAGTAACCTCAAACAATTCGACTCCGGCTGCTGCGATAATTATAACTGCTATAATGACCACTGCAACTTTTGCCATAGCTCCACCGCCAGTTTTCTTTGACGGCGCAGTAAATTTCTTTGGCTGATTAGGCACATTAGAATCCATAAGGACAGATAACACAAAAGTCATATTTAACTCTTCTTTAGGTGTTCTGAGACTGTATCGCCAAATTAAATTACACGCTGTATTTATCCTCTCATGGCCCTCACGGTTAGTCGAAAAACTGGAAACTTGTGGTGCATCGGAATAAATCTGCCTTCTACTGGCGAAGGAGACACGTTTTACCTTTCATGCTCTGAAAACTGCTTCAGTGAAGGAAACCTGAAATTCGAGCGTAGAGGAGTGGAAAGATCAATTGAAATCACAACGGGCTTCGGAAAATTCTCTTACCTGATTCTAAAGAATCAATATACCAGAATAGACGGAAATGGTAAAAAGGTAAGAAGCCGCAGATCTATTCATTTTGAACCCGAAGGTATAATCCACGAAATCGGAGGAAGAGAATTTATTTACCAAAATTCAGGCATTTCCCAGCTTGTTTTCACTCATGGAAAAGAATGTAAATACGAAATCTCCTTTAAAGATGGTATAACTTTAATAAGAAAAGACATGAACGTGACATATGGCATGTATTTTGCAGATGTTTACTTTGTCAAAGGATCCGGAGATTACAGCATAAACAGCGAAGGTAAAGTCAAAATCTACAGCCTATCCTCAAATATAAATCATAATTCCGGGGGGACGGGAATTATATATCACATTTTCCCTGACAGGTTTTACAGGAGCGGGCAGAAACTTCCAAAGCTCCAAAAGTTTGGTACCAGGCCAAGCCGGGGAGATTTTTATGGCGGAAATATTAAAGGAATAATCGAAAAACTTGATTATATTCAATCACTCAACGTTGAATACCTCTATCTGAACCCCTTATTCAAGAGCCACTCGAACCACAGGTATGATGTGGACGACTATTTCGAGGTGGATTCACTTCTTGGATCCAAGAGAGACTTGAAAGTTCTAGTCAAAGAATGTCATAATAGGGGAATAAAAGTCATCCTTGACATGGTCTTCAATCACACTTCAGTGTTTTTTCCGCCTTTTCAGGATGTGCTTGAAAATGGAAGGAAATCGAAGTACTTTGACTGGTATATATTTCACAGGGATGAATACAAGATTTTCAACGGCCATTATGACCAGAAAAAAGAATCTGAGCCTCCGGCATATGAAACCTTCATGGGATACGGACTGATGCCTAAACTTAACACATATAATACAGAAGTAATAGATTTTCTGAAAAAGGTTGTTGCTTACTATGTGACTGAATTTGACGTTGATGGTTTCAGGTATGACGTTGGTCACAGCATCCCCGAAAACCTGATTGAAAAATTGAAAGTACACACAGCCACACTCAAGAAAGATATTTTGCATATAGGGGAGGCGTGGTGCCTGACCAGATCTCTTGTCAAACCCGATTATTACGATTCACTTACAAACTATCATATAAGAAAATCAATCATAGATTTCGTGAACGGCAAGGAAACAATAGAGGGATTCTATTCCCATTATCTTGAGGAAATAGTGGCGTATTCCAAGTCAATAGACAAAATGATGAACATACTTGACTCCCACGATACTGTGAGAATATTGACAACCCTTCAATCAGATGAGGAGAAAATGAGGATTGCGTATCTCATTCTTCTAATGCTGAACGGCAAACCAACCATATATTATGGCGACGAAGTCGGACTCCTTGGCAATAGGGACCCAGATTGCAGAAGGACATTTCCGTGGGAAAGGACTGGATCTAATATTAACAAATTTTTCATAAGTATAACAGACCTGAGAAAAAGACTGCCTGAGATGAGGAGTGGGCTCTTATACGTGAAGAAAGTCTATGGTCATGACATGCTTGTTAAGATGGGGCCGGAACACTCTGTTGCACTCTTAATTCAGGGAAAGAATGAGGTGAAGAGTACTATCGATGAAGTGTTTCCTTCTGCTGAAATTCTCTTTCATGGAAATACCTTTGTACTTTTCGTTATGCGATCAGAAAATTTAATTGAATTTGAGAAAAGTCTCACCTGATAAAAGAGAAATGGTATTTTCTTTTTTGTTGATCATTGCTTTCTTATTTTCAACATTTTTTATCTTGATTCCATGAAACTTGAAAACCAGGTATTCCGGGCTCTCAAAACCACCGTCAATTTTAGTTATATCTAACCTGAAACCCTCTTTACTTTTAACGCATGAAAAACGAAATTCAACAGATCTTGGATCTTTCCTGCCGTCATCGATATAAAGTGAACCGCTGCAACTATCTGAAATATAAACATGCAGAATCATCCTGCCATCCTGTAAGAGAGGTAAAATTGAACCTGCTTTCACAAAAACAGGTATTTCATCCTCCTTCAGTTTCATTTTAACTATGCCTTCAAACTGGGTTTTGTCCCAAAAGTTAAACCATCTACCCGATGGAAGCATGATAACTGCATCCCTCTGATTCTTGGTCAAGACTGGTGCTATAAACATACTGTTTCCGAGCATAAAAACGCCATCTGCTGAAGGATCGTAGGATGGATCTATCCATGAAACAGGTCTGACCAGGGGGTGACCAGTTTTATGTGCCTCGTAGCTTAATGCGTAAAGGTAAGGGAAAAGTGAATATCTCAAATCAAGAAACTTTCTAAAAATATCAAGGTATTTCTTTCCAAACAGCCATGGCTCCCTCATCCTTGTACCTTTCGATGAATGTACCCTGAAAAATGGGAGGAATGTGGCCATCTGGAACCATCTCAGGAAAAGATCATCACTTGGGTTTCCAGAAAAACCACCAACGTCAACTCCGGCGAACTGAATTCCTGACAGGCCCATATTCAATATTGTTGATATCGTTGAGTGCATTTCAGCCCATGTGCTCGCTGTATCCCCCGTCCAGACAAACGCATACCTCTGTATACCGGCCCATCCCGATCTGGAAAGGATAAACGGCCGTTCCTCTGGCTTTAACGACAGAATGCCCTCGTAACCTGACTTTGCCATAAAAAGTCCGTATAAGTTATGGGTTGATAGATGATCACCTAAGCCTAAACGTGCGCTGTCTGGGAGAGAGTTATCTCCCCAGAGAGTAAATGCTGCTGGCTCATTCATATCATGCCAGAAGCCGGATATTCCATTTTCAAAGTAGAATTTGTATTTCCCGCCCCACCATTTCTGCGTATCGTTCTTGGTGAAATCAGGAAAGGCCGACATACCAGCCCATACTGGAGCATATAATATATTTCCATCTGGGGCATTGATGAAGTATCCGTTTTCGAGCCCCTCCCTATACATTTCAAATCCAGGGTCAAATTTTACAGCAGGATCAATTATTGTAACCAGCTTTACGCCATCTTTAAGAAGCCTGTCTGCAAGTTTCCTGATCTCCCTAAATCTTTCCTGGTCAAAGGAAAATATCCTGTATCCATTCATGTAATCAATATCAAGGTGTATTGCTGATAAGGGCAATCTATTCTTTACAAAATTCTCGTGGATTGCGGATACCTCTTCAACACTCATGTAACTATACCTGGACTGGTGGAACCCAAGTGACCATTGAGGTGGAATAGGCGGTAAACCGGATAACATGGAATACTTCTCTACCAAATCCCTTATATCACCAAAACCAATGTAATAGTCAAGCCCTCCAGATGCAAACTCCACCTTAATTTCTTCAGTTTGAGAATAGCACAGGTCGAACTCGGCTCTTGACGGATTGTCATAAAGGATAAAATATCCAATATCAGCAGATATGTCAATGTAAAATGGTATGCTCAGATACAACGGATCGTCTCCCGGGCCATACAATCCATTTGCATCATGATTCCAGATTAGGGACTTTGTGCCCCGAAGATTCATACCCAAAGCTTTTTCGCCTAGCCCGTGTAAAACAGAATCCACTCTGATTCTAGAATACTGGACAATACGATGCCTTCCGAACGATGGCGGCAGATCTTTCCTGATAAGTTTATCGTGCTTTTTGAAATTAATTGTACCATCTTTTTCAACTTCAATTGTCAGATCATCTATCTTTACATCTGCAAAATCTTTTTTCAACGAAAAAGATAGATCATCATCATATTCAGGTAGTTCTGATAGTAATGTATCGATCGCGTTAGGCTTCCAGGTAATGTTAATAATACCATACTTCAGTATTTTTATGGATAGATCAATGCCGGAAAACTTAACAATTAACGTTTTTCCATTTCTTACAGAGCCAATCATGCTTTTAGGTGATTTCAAACGCTCATCGGGTAAAGAATACTTTTTATCGTAGAGATCTCTGGCAAGTGTAAATTGCAAGGAATCTGTAGCAGTATCATCTCCAAACAAATCCTCGAAAAGCTTGATCCTTTTGATTAAATCCAGAGTTTCACCCTTTAGGCGGTATTCCAATTTTTTTAAAAAACTATGCAATGATTGGTTTTTAAGGGAGTATTAGGATATTAAGAAACGTTCTCTTTCGTTGATCACTGACCATTTCAGAGGAGGGTTGAGGGTGGTTTATCAAAATTGATGTCGAAAAAACTGGTAACTAATTTATACATGCAAGGGATCGCATCATGAGCTCACAATGAATAAAAAAATAGTTTTGTCTATTTTAGTAGCCGTATTAATGGCTTCGTCTGGAATGATAGTACTTTTCAATGCGTCGAATTCGCCAAATCAATTACCTGCGCAACCTGCATTTTCCCACAGCAACAAAATTAGCCCACCCAAAAGCTCAAGTTTAACCGACGTTTCTAAATCTGCTAATTCATCACCCACTGTTAATTCGAAACTCAAGCAGGCAATCGAAAAACAGGTCTTGAACAATGTTAAAGCGGAAGGTCTTCCTCTGCATGATGTTTACCTACCAGATTTTATGTCGCAATCCACAACTGTTGACAATCATGTGACCCTGGGTTATATTTCCAGTCCGGCACCAATGGGTATTGCTGACTACGGTCTTATGAATCAGTCCGGAAGCATTGTCACATACAACTACACTACACCAAGCTTTATGGCTTCTGTTACGATAAATAACTTTTCTGACCTGAATGTGATTAATGGTGAACCGCAGTCTGTCTCAATCCAGTTGAATGCGATTCTGAATAATGTTGCATTGTTCGGAAATTCATCCTATAACTTCTGGACGCAGAATGTCATTTTCTTCAGTCCAAGAACCAGCACCGTCAGTTTTATTGACAACGTGTGGAACTTCAGTAATCCACAGACTACCATGACGGTCAATGCCATAAACTACTCCAGTGCTCAGGCCAACGGCCTAGGACAAACAACAACTCAATTACACTTTGGTTGCAGCTTGCCATTTTCAGTAAAAATGCCATTCACTGTTAATGTTTACCTCAACACTTCTCTGGAGCAGGGTCGTACAACTGTCTGGTACAATTATTCCATTCCGCAGGATAATGTTGCCGGTACCTATGATGAAGTCATATTCAACTCAACATATGGCCAGTCCTCTTCCTACAGTGCTCCAACACCGCATTATTTTGTAAGTGGTTCTCGGGTGGAAGAGCCAGTTGGATTGCCATATGATGCTGAAATCTCAATGGGTGGTCCTGGTGGTGGCTCAAACGCGATGATATCGAAAATAAATGCCACAGAGCACCTGATGTATATGAACCCAAACGGTCATTACAATCCTGTAAAGGCCGCTTATGATGCCGGTTCCCAGACAGGTGAGACTTCAGTTGGTGTTGACGTTTCGTATTCAGGAACTACTGCATACCTGAACAGCGGTCCTTCTTTGGTTTATGGTCTATGGAATAATACACACAGCCAGACTAACTACAAAGTCAACTTTGAGCAGCCAGCAATAAGTGAAGCATCCATTTCCTTTACTGGAAATGTAGCTTCAGATTTTGCAGGTCATCTACTATATCACCAGACCGGCACGACTGGGTACGGAAGCAGTAATAACATCACTAATTTCTACGTCTCCTATAATGCCACAGATCTGTTTATAGGATTACAGGAGGTAGTATCTGGCAATTCAATTGTCATCTATATGTTCAACAATTCAAATTCTGGTTATGGAGCAACTAATATGACCGATTACAGTGGGTGGGGAATAGGGGATCAAGTTCTCTCTATGCCAGTCAATGAGGTCTTCACTGCTTATTACAACAGTAGTGGTGTTGTCACTTCAGGTAAAAGTAAACTATGCGAGATAAATTCGCTGGACACTGCTTCGACATCCGCTATTTCAAGTGCTCCCCTCTCTTATACATTAAACACCAATGCAACTAACGATACTACTGAAATTGCTATCCCGTTGAGTGAGATTATGCCTGCTTACATGTCAGGCGTACCTGATATGAGTTTTGCAGCCTTCATTATTGGTGGTACTTCATCTGGATCCCTGAATACTTATGTTGGCACGGGTGTTCCTTACAAGCAGGTAAATATATACCCCAGCAATACCTACCCGTTCAACATTGTTAATTACGTGAACACTCTGGAGCCCCTTTCGTCTACCCCATTTTTATTTGTTCAAAGTAATACGACATTAGCTAATTTGCTTCAATACGGTTGGTCACCCTCATCATCGTTTACGCTACCTACAGCTAACTACCAGTTCCAGGCTTTAATGAATAATTACAATAACGTCAGTGGAATCATTACAGGTCCAGCAAAAACCATAGTGATGGTTTCTAACCAAAGCATGGGCATTTATACACCAATTCTGCTGGATGGTAATGCTGCAGTAGCAAGTGCCTCTGTAGAGGGAAATGGCTCAAGTGATAATCCTTATATTATAATCGCGTACTCCAGCGGACTGAATCCAATATTCGGTCAGTTCAACGATTTTACATTTCCGGTGTTTTTCGGTGTATCATTGGCCAACACCAACGTAAGCACTGAAATTATAGGTTACAATATGCTATATGCTTACGCAGGCTATTGGCTTCTTGACATTAACTTCCTGAACGAAGTGTATGGCGCAAATCTGTTCACATTCAACTCTCTCCCAATGGAAGTATACAACTCATCTAACGTTACAATTTTTGAAGGAACCTTCGAAACCTGGTCTTCTTTCTTAACATTTTCAGGCTATTCGTTGTATTTGTGGAATTCTACCAATATAATGGTAACTGAAAACGAATTTAAAGTTTTAGGAATTGGAATGTTCGTATACAATCCATTGAATCAGAATGCTAACATAACTGTTTTCAGCAACTACTTCGAGGGATTAAATTATTTATGTTTCTATTCTGAGAAATTTAGTATTAGTCAGATGTTTGCTTTTGATTCAAGCTTCGATTCCGGTGTAGCTCAGATCGGCTTATATATGTCAAGTGGAGGGAACACTATTTATCACAATTACTTCCTGACTCAGACTCCTGTCTGCAGTCCAGAGATTAGTTACTATACTGGTAAAGCAGCTGCATATTCTGATTCCTGGAACAACGCTACAACTGGCAATGCATACTGGAATTTCAACGGAAGTGTGCCTTTCAATGAATCTGGTGATATAGCAAGTGGTTCTGATCACCATCCAAACTCATTTGTATCCGGAGATAACATAACATTTACGACCGGTATGTCAGACCCACCGCTCAACATATCTATAGGCGGACTTGTTGCTGCAAGCAATAGAAACATAACACTGGACAATACTTTTATTCAGAACGATACTACTTATGAATATTATGCAGTTTATACAAAGAACGGCGAACAGGTAAGCGGGCATGCTTCATTAACAACACCCAAGGCTTTGGGAAATGTAAGTGTCAATCTGTCAAAGGTATTGCTCACTAATACATTGGTATTCTCCGAATCAGGACTTGCATCAGGAACAACTTGGTCAGTCAACGTATCAGGGCAAACATATACCAGCACTTCTTCTTCCATAACTATCCAGTTGCCAGATGGTGTGTATTACTACAACATATCTCAGGTGTCTGGTTTCACAGTTATCCCTGAAAGCGGTTCAATCAATCTGACACAGTATGCACTGGTTAATGTCCAGTATCTTGAAAACTACACACTTACCTTCAAAGAAACCGGCCTACCCTCCGGAACTAACTGGACTGTTGATTTAAACAACGTTAATTATACATCCAGCACTTCCAAGTTGATAACTGTAACAAATGGATCTTATTCCTACATGGTCACAACTGCCCTTGGTTTCACGGCTGTAACAAATGCCTCAGGAACCTTGACCATCAACGGTTCTTCAATGACTGTTAATGTTCTATTCAACGAAACATTTAAAACAACATTCACAGAAACAGGACTTCCATCGGGAGCTGTATGGTACGTTAACATAACCGGAATGGCATCTTCAGGCCCCGTAAACAAGACATCATACTCCGTTTATTTATTAAATGGGACATTCTCATACGCAATTGCAACTCCGGACAAGATATATGAACCATCGCCTATCACTTCTTCTGTAAAAGTTAATGCGACTTCACAAACTGTAAATATTAAGTTTACCGAACTTACTTACAAGGTTACATTCACAGAAACAGGACTTCCATCAGGAACAGAGTGGTTTGTTAACCTGAGTAATGGAAAATCCTTCAACTCAACAACGTCAACAATTTCTTTCTATGAACCAAACGGTTCATATTCCTATACACTTGGAAGCAGCAACTTCAACTATGGAAATTCATCTTCTCTTTCATTTACAGTAAAAGGCGCAAGCGTTTCAGTCAATGTTAACATACCTTTACTTACATACACTGTCACACTCACAGAGAAAGGCCTCCCGTCGGGTGCCACCTGGTATGTAAATGTAACCGGCCCAATGAACGTGACTCTCAAGACTACTGCGGGCTCTGCAAATCTCACTGGTCTGCCTAATGGTCAGTATAGTTATACTGTGGCATCTGCGGGCTATACTTCAAGGTCTGGTAACTTCACAGTGCATGGAAACGATCTTTCACTTTCTGTGACGCTCTCAAAGGCTCCAGTTGTTACTAAAATCAACTATGACCTCGTCTACGGGCTTATAGCGGTTATAATTGCAACTGTCATCGTAGCTGCGGTTGTCCTTGTTATGATGAGCAGGAAGAAGTAATCTTTTAAAATATATTATCTGATGATGGAACATTTCCATCTTTTCAATTTTTTTAGAAATTTTTTGTCTTTAGTTCTCATGTAAAAGAGTATGACTCTGCATTATAATTGAAATCTGATTAAATTAAAATTGTGTCACTGTATATAAAAAAATCATATTCAGCGGTTTCCAGTATCATTTCTGATTAATGCAGGAGAATGTAGACCATTCTATTTCAGCAATGGTTTTTATATGAATATTATGGTTCAATGAGTTTGTGCT